>JANOAP010000413.1:0-16458 GCA_031411175.1 Rhodoferax sp.
CCAGCTCATGAGCGGCAAGGAAGCCATGGTCTACGTGGTGCGTGTCGGGCACGACACACGCTGCGCCAAGGTTTACAAGGAAGCGACCGAACGCAGTTTTCGGCAAGCGGTGGACTACACCGAAAACCGAAAGGTCAAAAACTCCCGGCAAGCCCGCGCCATGGCCAAGGGCACCAAGTTTGGCCGCGAAGCGCAGGAAGCTGCCTGGCAAAGCGCCGAGGTGGATGCGCTCTACCGTCTGGCCGCCGCCGGCGTGCGGGTGCCCAAGCCCTACAACTTTCATGAAGGTGTGTTGTTGATGGAGCTGGTCACCGACGAACACGGTGACGCCGCACCCCGCCTGAACGACGCGCAGTTCACACCCGAGCAGGCACTGACCCACCACGCCACGCTGTTAACCGAAGTGGTTCGCATGCTGTGCGCAGGCGTTGTACACGGAGACCTGTCGGAGTTCAACATTCTGCTGGCCGCAGACGGCCCCGTGATCATCGACCTGCCACAGGCGGTGGACGCCGCAGGCAACAACCACGCACAGCGCATGCTGCTGCGCGACGTGACCAACCTGAGGGATTTTTTCGGGCAGTTTGCGCCAGAGCTGCTGTCCACAAACCACGGCCCGGAGATTTGGGATTTGTACCAGCGCGGCGTGCTGGACCCCGATGTGAAGCTGACCGGCCGTTTTGAGCACAAACAGCAAGCTGCCGATGTGGGTGGCGTGCTGCGCGAGATTGACGATGCGCGGGCCGAAGAAGCCGCGCGCCGCCTGCGCATGCAGACCGCGCGCTAGAGCGGTATCAGAACCTGCCGCAGGCCCTGACGCACGGGCCTGCGGTTTGCGCCCAGCTACACACGGCAGCCGAACTGGCCCTTCTTGGCATTCTCGAAATACGTCAGGTCACCGGGGCAAACTGCCTTTTCGCTGGGCAAGTCGGTGCCGGGCTTGGCAGAGCAGGAATAGGCACCGGTTTTCTTCACGAATGACTTCGGCACCAGCTTCCATTTTCCGGCGCAAACCGTTGCTGCCGTTGGAGCAGCGGCCTTGGCGGCTGCCATCGATTGGGCCGGGGCAGCCGCTGGAACTGTCGCAACGGGCTTGGGCGCATCCACAATCGTGACGGTGGCAGACTTGTCAGCCCCACCGCAATTGGGGTGGGACTGCACACTGCGCCCGCCCAGGTTCAGCGTGTACTGGCCCGCTTTGGCATAGGTATGGGTGGTCACAAAAGGGGGCGGCTTGACGAGGTCAACCACCCCATCGACCGACGTATTGTCGCCAAAAAAGACGATGAAGCCGCAGTAATTCGCAGACGTGACGTCGATGTTGGCTGTCACCGTGACGGGTTCGCCCACTCTGGCCGTGGCCGGGCTGACGGTCAAACCGCCCAGCATCTGTGCCTGGGCACCAGCCACCATAACCGCGGAGAGGGACAAGACTTTGAAGAGAGTAGTGAGTTTCATATTAGGGGTTCCAGCTCGAGTTGAAGTCAGAGAGAAGTCGGAGGGACTGATGAACGGCAGACAACAGGTCTGCCGTCGCGATATTGTGGGCCTCAGTGGACCTCAATGCACGCCAAGAAGCGCGGGTTCAAGTGTAAAAGTTGTGATCGACAGACCTCAGAGAAACCACTTTTTGACGTCCCCACTGGAGCGTCGCCCCAAGGCATTGGCCCTGCCACCGCAGAAGCAAAAAAATCAGGCCTGCGTCAGCCGCTTGATGTTGGTGCGCCGCAAATTTGCCGCCTGGCCGGAGTCAATCATGTGAAAGCGAATTTCACGCATGAAGTGAGCTGAGCAGCTCCGGTAGCGCACCACTTCAACCCATAAGTCTGGAGGCCGACTATGAGGTCATTCCAGCTCAATCAGCACAGGTTGGTGGTCCGACGCCTTGGTTTGCGAATTGACCTCAACCTGCTTGACGCGGCCGCTCAAGGTTTCGCTCACAAACACAAAGTCGCACGCGATGGGCACCGGGCCGTAGCGGTGGTCGTGCAGGCGAAATGTCGGCGCATGCACCGTTGCACCATGCACCAGCGGCCAGGCATCAGTGAGACGTGTGACATCCGGCCCCTGCACGGCCTGGATAACCTGGTATTCAGCATTGCTGGTCTCCAGATTGAAGTCGCCGCACAGCAAAGCGTCCTGCGTGTGCACCTTGTTCTGAAATGGTCCGCCGGTTTCATCATCCAGCGGCGGGTGCGCTGCCTGCTCACAAGCCTGGGCATGAATGTCCACTAGCGCCTGCGCCTGCGCCATGCGCTGGCGGGGCGAATAGAACTCAAGGTGGGTGGTCATGACGCGCATCGGACCCCAGGGTGCCAGCACCGTCACGCTGGTGCACATGCGCGGCATGGACCGCACACCCGCATCGGCCGGATACGGCAGCGGGTAATGCTGTGCCTGGGTTACCGGCAAACGTGTGGCCACCAGATTGCCAAAGCGTTGGCGCTGGCCCTGGCGGCCCATCTCGTCCACGGCTGCGCCAAAGCACACTTCGAACCCAGGCAACAGCTCACCCAGTCTGGCCACTTGGTCGAACCCGGCATTGCCTTCAAGCCGAGGGTAGTTGACCGCTACTTCCTGCAGACACAGCACATCGAAATCTGCCATGGCGTGGGCCTCGGCGACGACGCGCTCGACGCTGACGACATCGTCAAGAGCGCAAAACCACTGCACGTTCCAGGTGATGAGTTTCATTGAAGGGTTTCCGCTTGTCTTACTTGATACCGGCACGCATGAAGCTCTGGACGAATTGCCGCTGGAACAGCAAAAAGCCGATCAGCAGCGGTGCCGAGGTCATCAAAGTGGCGGCCGTGATGATGGACCAGTCAATACCCTGGTCAGTGCTGGAAAAAACCTGCAAGCCCACGGTCAACGGGCGCGCATTCACGCTGTTGGTGATGATCACCGGCCACAGGAAGTTGTTCCAGTGAAAGCTGACCGACACCAGTGCAAACGCGGTGTACACCGGCCTGGACAACGGCACATACACCCGCCACAGAATCTGCAAGGGGCCGGCACCTTCCATGCGGGCGGCTTCGTCCAGTTCTTTGGGGATGCCCATGAAGGTCTGGCGCAACAGAAAAATGGCAAAGGCCGACGCGAAATAAGGCAGGCCAACCGCCAGCAGCGTGTCCACCAGACCCAGGTGCGACATGGTCTTGTAGTTCTCCACCAGCAGGATGTCGGGCATGATCATTAGCTGCATCAGCACCAGCGCAAACAACACATTTTTGCCCGCGAACTCATAGCGGGCAAAGGCATAGGCTGCCAGGGTGCTGAACACAAGCTGGCAGGCCAGAATCATCGTGACCAGCATGAAGGTGTTCAGAAAGTAGCGGGCAAACGGGGCTGCGGCCCAGGCCCGCACAAAGTTGTCGAGCGTCAACGGTGCCAGCAACTCAAAGCGCGTGGAGTATTCGCCGGGGTGAAACGCCGTCCACACCGCGTAGACCAGGGGCAAGACCCACAACAGCGCCAGCACCCAGGCCGCCAGCGTGTCGATCCAGCCGGGGTCGTTGTAGACCATGCGGGTGGGGGCCGTGGTGGGGAGAGCTGATTTCATGGCTTGAATACTTTGTTCCGACTTACTTGTAATGGACCTTTCGGTCCACCACAAAAAACTGGAACATGGCCACCGAAGCCAGTACCACGAGCAGCACCACAGTCAACGCTGATGCATAACCTGTGTCCCAGAAGCTGAAGCCCACCGTGTACAGGTGGTACAGCAACAGCGTGGACGCGTTGTTGGGACCGCCGCGCGTGAGCACGACCACATGGTCCACCATGCGCACGGCGTTGATGACGGCGTTGATCATCACAAACAGCGTGGTGGGCATCAGCAGCGGCCACTGCACCCGACGGAAAAAATACCAGCGCGAGGCGCCTTCAATGGCTGCGGCCTCACGCAAGCTGGGGTTCAGACTTTGCAGCGCGGCCAAGTAGAAGATCATGAAAAATCCGGACTCCTTCCACACCGCCACCAGCGTCACCGCCCCCAGCGCCGTTCGCTGATCGCCCAGCCAGTTGTGCGACGGCAAACCCAACAGGCCGGTGATCTGCTCCAGCAACCCATAACCTGGTGTGTAGAAAAACAGCCAGATGTTGGCGACTGCAATCATGGGCAGCACCGTGGGCGTGAAGTAGGCCATGCGCAAAAACCCGCGGCCGGCCATGCGCTCGTTCACCCACAGCGCCATGACTAGGGCCAGGCCGATTGAAAACGGAATCGTGGCCAGGGCAAACCACAGATTGTTTTTAAGCGCCGTCCAAAACACCGGGTCATCAACCATCACCTGGTAGTTCTCCAGCCCTACCCACACACCGGGGCGCGAGCCTTTGGGCGTGGAGAAGAAGCTGTCAACCAGGGTGGCAAATGCCGGGTAGTGCGTGAACGCCACCAGCAGCACAAAAGCAGGTAGCAGCAGCAGGTAGCCGTACACCGTCCGAACGTCAACGCCTCTTTTACTCACAAATTATCAGTCAAATAGGCCGTTAGCCCCTGTGGAACATGCTTGACCAGCTATGTTATTTATAGCTACGCAAAATCCGGTCGGCTTCCTTCTGGGCATCCTGCATAGCTTGCGTCGCCGTCTTGGTGCCCGTCAACGCGGCCTGCAAGCCGTCGTTCAGCGCCTTGGTCACGCGCTGGTTGTCGTGGGTGGAGAACTCGGCCATGGCAAAGGGCAACTGGTCACGCGCGACGAGTGCCGGCGGGAAATCACGGCCATACTTGCGCAGCGAATCCGTGCCGTAGGCGGCTTCAGACACGGCGACGTAACCGGTTTCAATGCTCCAGCGCGCAGCCCGCTCAGGCTGCGTAATCCATTTGATGAACTTGAAAGCGGCTTCCTGCTGGGCCGGTGTGGACTTTTTGAAGATGTAGAAGTTGCCACCACCGGTGGGCGAGCCTTTGCGCTTGGCCGCTGGCAGCATGGCCACGCCGAAATCAAACTTGGCATTGGCGCGCACGTTGGTGAGGTTGCCGGTGGTGGTCCACATCATGGCGACCTTTTTCTCGAAGAAGTCTTTGGGTGTGGTGCCCCACTCCACAATGCCCGCCGGGTGCGAGCCCTGTTTGGTCAGGTCGATCCAGTACTGCAGGGCCTCAATCACCTTGGGGTCGTCAAACTTGACCGCGTTGCCTGCCTCATTGGCCAAAACCACGTCGTTCTCAATGGCCAGGGCCTGAAACAGCCAGTACGGGAAGCCGCTGGACGGGATCTGCACACCGTATTGCGTGACCTTGCCCGAGGCATCTTTCACCGTCAGCTTTTTGGCAACATCGGCCAGCTCGGCCCAGGTGGCAGGTGGTTTGTTGGGGTCCAACCCGGCGGCTTTGAACAGGTCTTTGTTGTAGTACTGCACGATGGTGGAGCGCTGGAAAGGAATGCCCCAGGTCTTGCCACCGGTCTGGCTGTTTTGCATGAAAGCTTTGTAGAAGCTGCCCAGCCAGGCTTTGTCGTCAGCGGTCTTGACGAAATTGTCAATTGGCACGATGGCCTCTTCGTCGATCAGCGTGAACATGTCGGTGGACAACAGCACGGATGTCACCGGTGGCGTACCCGACTTGTTGGCCGTGAGCGCCTTGACGATGGTGTCCTGGTAGCTGCCAGCGTAAATGGGCGTGACCTTGATGCCGGGGTTTTCCTTGGTGAAATCTGCGGCGAAATCATCGATGAATTTGGCAATGGTGCCACCCACCGCCACTGGATAGAAGAATGAAATCTCGGTCTGGGCTTGCGCGTGCGCACCCAATGGCAAGCTGCCCAGCATGACTGCGGCGGCAACGATGGCGCGATTGAAAGTTTTTCTTTGCATGGTTTGCTCCTGGTGGTAGGTCGGTAGATAGTTAGGTGGGTCGGTCGGTCGGTCGGTCAGCTAAATGATTCTGCAACCCTGTGCATCAAAGTAGTGCTCATCCTGAGCAGGCCATTGCAGTGATATCTGTGCGCCGGTGGCGATGTCTGATTTGCCATCGGCCCGCACCGTGATCAGCTCGGTGCCCACAGCGCAACGCAATACCAGGTCGGCCCCCAGATATTCAAGGCTTCGCACGGTGGCGGGCACCGTCCCGTTCAGGGAAACGGATTCTGGCCGGATGCCCAGCAAATGGCCCGTGCGGCTGGCAGGCACCTTGCTGCCAGCAATATGGCCGCTGTCCAGCCGCAGCAAATTCATGGCGGGGGTGCCAATGAAGCGGGCGGCGAACGTGGTGGCCGGGTTGGCATAAAGCGCACGTGGCGCGGCAGACTGTTCAATGCGCCCCTTGTTCAGCAGCACCACCTGATCGGCCATGCTCATGGCTTCGGTCTGGTCATGGGTGACATACACCACGGTCAGGCCCAGGCGCTTTTGCAGTTCGCGCAGCTCATGGCGCATTTCCTGGCGCAACTGCGCGTCCAGGTTCGACAGGGGCTCGTCCATCAGGCACACCCTTGCTTGTGCCACCAGGGCACGGCCCAATGCCACTCGCTGCTGCTGCCCACCCGAAAGCTGGGACGGCTTGCGATCCAGCAGCTTCTCCAGGCCCAGCAGCTCCGCGGTGGACTTCAGGCGCCGCGCGGTTTCGCCGGCTTCGACCTTGCGCACCGACAAGCCAAAGCAGATGTTGTCTGCCACGCTCAAATGCGGAAACAGCGCGTAATTCTGGAACACCATGGCCACACCCCGCGCGGCGGGTGGCTCATGCGTGACATCAACGCCATTCACAAACACCTGGCCACTGGTGGCCGACTCCAGGCCGGCAATGATGCGCAGCGTGGTGGACTTGCCGCAGCCCGAAGGCCCCAGCAAATCGCAAAACGTCCCCGGTTCAATCGACAGGCTGATGGCATCCAGCGCCTTGGTGCTGCCCCAGTCTCGGGATACATTGACAAGTTGGATCGACGACATGGCGCGAGTATAGGCAGAGTCAACGAAGGCTTGATGACGTGCGGCTGGGCGAGAAAGGCCGCAGCACCTCAACCAGGGCCGCAAACACGGCAGGATTGGCCGCCACGCACTCCCGGGTTTCGAGAAAGTCTGGCGCGCCCAGAAAATTGCCCACTTGCCCACCCGCTTCGGTGACCAGCAAGGCCCCCGCTGCCACATCCCATGCATTCAGGCCCAGATCAAAGCAGCCATCCGTGCGGCCCGCCGCCGTCCAGGCCAGGTCCAGCGCAGCCGAGCCAGAGCGGCGAATGCCGGCCACTCGCCCCATGACGTCGGCCAGCATTTGCATGGATGGCGCAAACGTGGGGCCGGGGCGGTAGGGGCAACTGGTGCCCAGCAGTGCGCCGTCCAGGTTGCCACGCGTTGCGACCTGAAGCCGCTGGCCGTTGCACCAGGCACCGCGCCCCAGGCTCGCATGAAAGAGGTCGCCATTCACCGCATCCAGTACCACGCCATGCTCAATGCGGCCCCGCACCGACAGCGCAATGCTGACCGCATAGGCCGGGTACCCATGGATGAAATTGGCCGTGCCATCCAGCGGGTCCACGATCCAGACATGGTCTGCCCCCACCGCGCCATGCGGCTGGGCCGACTCTTCACTGCGCACACTGTGGTCGGGAAAAGTGTCAAGCAAGGTTGCCACGATGATTTGCTCTGACGCCAGGTCCACCTGGGTTACAAAATCGTTGGGCTGCTTCTGCCGTATCTCCAGCGATGCCGGGTTCTGGGCCGCATCACGAATGACCTGCGCCGCAGCCCGCGCGGCAACCACGGCGACCTCAAGCAAGGGATGCATTGGGTTCATGCTGTGATGTCTACCGTGCCAGCGACACGATGTCCCAGCCCCGGCGCAGGGCCTGTGCGCGTAACAGCGGGTCGGGGTCCACCGCCACCGCGTGGTCTGCGGCTTTTAACAAAGGCAGGTCATTGATGGAATCGCTGTAGGCGGTGCTTTTGAAGTGTTTGAACTTGTGCCCGCTGGCCGTCAGCCAATCATGCAGGCGCGTTACCTTGCCTTCACGCATGTTGAGGACACCGGTGGTGCGGCCCGTGAAAACACCGTTGTCCTGCTGGGGTTCAGTGGCAATAAGATGCTCGATGTTGAAGAAGATCGCCGTCAGCTCCGTGATAAAGCGGTTGGTGGCCGTGGTCATCACGACCAGATCACCGGCATCCAGATGGTGGTCAACCAGCGCAACCGCAGACGGGGTGATGCGCGGAACAATTTCGGAGCGCAGAAAGGCCTGACGCAAAGGCTCCCATTCCCTGGGTGAGCGCCCGCCCAGCGTGCCCACATAGAAATTGGCAAACTCTTCCATGCCCACCGTGCCTGCTTTGTAGCGGGCCTCCATGTCTGCGTTGCGCGCCGAGAAACTTTCACGCGCCAGCACGCCCTGGGCAATCAGGAAGTTGCACCACAGCACATCGCTGTCGCCGCGCAGCAGCGTGTGGTCGAGATCGAATAACGCGAGCTTATGACCCCCACGCTTGTCACTGCGTGTACTGCGCTGCCCCCCGAGGGGGCCGTGCCTTGCTTGGGGCGGCCCGGCGCTGCGGCTCTTCACGCTTTCCTCAAATGCCATGCCTTGGGCCGGGTAAAGGTCTGGATGCCGTAGGTGGAGAGCGTCAGGCCCACGCCAGAATCTCCGTGGCCGCTCCAGGGCAGGCGGGGGCTCACCCGGTCGCAGCAATTCCAGTACACGCTGCCGGCATTGACCTGGGCCAGCAGAGACCGGGCACGCGCCTCATCGGGTGTGAACACACCGGCCGTCAAGCCGTAACGGGTGTCGTTCATCAGCGTCACGGCTTCAGTATCGCCCGACACTTTCTGGATGCCAATGATGGGGCCGAAGCTCTCCTCACGCATGAGTTCCATGGTGTGATTCACCTCAGTGAACACGGTGGGCGCAAACCAGTTGCCGGGGCCCTTCAAACGCGTGCCACCGGCCAGCAGCGTGGCCCCTTTGGCTTTGGCATCAAGCACCTGGGCTTCAAGCACGCCAATTTGCGGTGCCCGCGTGATGGCACCAATGTAGGTGTCCTCAGCCGTCGGGTCACCCACCTTGAAGCTGCGCACTGTGTCCAGGAAAGCTGCCACAAAGGCGTCGTGAATTTTCTCGTGCACGTAGATGCGTTCAACCGAGCAGCAACTCTGGCCGGTGTTGTACATGGCACCATCGGCCAGCGACTCGGCCGCTGCCTTGGGGTCGGCATCTTCGCAGACATAGGTGGGGTCTTTACCGCCCAGTTCGAGTTGCAGCTTGACCATGCGCGGACCCAGGGCCTGGGCAATCTTCGCGCCGGTGGCAAACGAGCCCGTGAAGAACAGGCCGTCGATCTTCTGCGCCTGCAGCGCCGCGCCCACATCGCCACCGCCGATGACGGCCGTGAAAACATCCTTGGGCACGCCCGCATCGTGCAGCAGCCGTGCAATGGCCAGCCCGGTGAGCGTCGCACATTCGGACGGCTTGTACAGCACGACATTGCCCGTGAGGAGCGCCGGAATAATCACATTGCAGCCCACAAACCAGGGGTAATTCCAGGCCGAGATGTTGACCACCACGCCCAGCGGTGTGGGCTGAATCTCCTCGGTCATGCCGCCCTCGGCAAAGACGGTCTCAGTGGCGAGCTGGGCATCCACTTCACTCAGGAAGAAGTCGATGCGCGCCAGCAGGCCGTTGAGCTCGTTTCGCGACATCTTGATGGGCTTGCCGGTCTCGCTGGTCATGGTGGCGGCCAGCACGTCGAGCTGGGCAACCACCGCCGCACGAAAGCGGGTGATGCAGGCCTTGCGATCTGCCAGGGGCGTGGTGGCCCAGGCGGGTTGGGCGGCGCGGGCATGGTTGGCTTTGGCGGCGACCGACGCGGCATCGTCCGCAGGGACTTGGGTGATCAACGCGCCGGTAGCGGGGTTGTGAATGGAGAGCTGGTTCATAAGATTCCGTTTGAACGGGCGATGACGTCTGTGCGAGCTGCCTGGGCGGCCGCAAGAAAGTCGATGAGCAGGGCGCTGTCGTCCATCGTGCCCAGCGCAGGTTGGTGAAACTCGGGGTGCCACTGCACGGCAGCCACATACGACGGGCCGGTGTGGCGTATGGCTTCTATCACGCCATCGTCAGGGCAACGTGCCTCCACCACAAAACCAGGGGCCAGGTCTTTGATGCCCTGGTGGTGAATGCTATTTATTTTGTAGCTACTCAAGCCCGTCAGCAGGGCGTCAAGCCGTGTTTTTGGCACGATTTCAAGCTGGTGGAAGTTGTGGTCATAGCTGTCGGCATCGCGGTGCACCAGGGCATCGGGTTGCTGCGTGGCAATGTCCTGGTACAGCGTGCCGCCAAAGGCCACGTTGATCAGCTGCAAGCCACGGCACACACCAAACACCGGCTTGCCTGCGGCCACAAAGGCCTTGACCAGCGCCTGCTCGTATTCGTCGCGAATGCGGTCACCGTTCCATTGCGGCTGTAGCGGTGTCTCGCCATAGCTGCCGGGCCAGACATCCGCACCGCCGTGCAGCACCGGGCCATCGAGCCACTGCGCGTAGTCGTCAAAAGGGGCACTACCCGCAACGTTGTTGCCAGCCGTGTCACCCGCAGGAGAAGGAATCATCACCGGCAGGGCACCGCCCGACATGACCCAGTGCGCCATGGACTGCTCGACGTATTGCAGCGTCTTCTTGGCAAACGCGGTGCGCGCGGGGTCCGGGTGCATGAAGCATGCGCTGATGCCGATCTTGAGCCTTGACGTCATTTACATCGCCGCCTTGAATAGCTGTTCAAAATCTCCCCCAGAGCACGGGCGCGGATTCGTCTGATGGCACATGTCTGCAGTGGCGATTTCAATCAGCCGGGGCAGGTGCTCGGGCCTGACACCGTGTGACGCCAGGCCGCCCGTGATACCCACGCTGACCTTGAGCTGCTTGAGCCAGGACACAAAGCCTTTGCCACCACTGGCTACCTTGCAGACGTGGGCCAGCTCGTCGAATTTTTCTGGTGCAGATTCATAGTTCCAGGCCATTACAGTATCAATCATCAGCGCGTTGGCCAGGCCATGGTGCAGGTCGCACACGGCCCCCAGCGCGTGGGCGCAGGAGTGAACGGCACCCAGGTCTTTCTGGAACGCGATGGCACCCATCATGGACGCCATCATCATGTCGCTGCGGGCCTGCAAGTTGCCGGGCTCCTTCACGGCGGTGAGCAGCGCCGCAGCGGCGATGCGCGTCCCCTCCAGAGCAATGCCGTCACACAGTGGGTGGTAGACAGGCGAGAGGTAGCTCTCGATGTTGTGCGTCAGTGCGTCGATGCCGGTGGCGGCAGTGACATGGGCGGGCAGGCCCAGCGTGACCTCAGGGTCCGCAAAGACACATTGGGCCAAGATTTTGGCGCTGAACACCACACGTTTCAGATGTGTGTCGTTTTCACTCACCACACTGGAGCGGCCCACTTCAGAGCCTGTGCCCGACGTGGTGGGCAACGCTACAAAGTAAGGCAACTCGTTCTCAATGGCCCGCACCTGGGGATGGTCCCACACATATTCCAGAATATCGCCAACGTGTGTGGCAGCCACGCCCACCACCTTGGCCACATCCAGCGCGGCACCACCGCCAAAGCCGATGATGCAGTCGGCCTTGTGGGCTTTGTAGGCGGCAGCGCCATCCATCACCTGGCTGCACGTGGGGTTGCCAAACACGCCGCTGAACACCGCCACGTCCAGGCCACCCAAATGGGTATTGAACTCGGCCAGCACGGGCAGTGCGCCCAGGGCTTTATCGGTCACGATCAGCGGGCGCTTGAGGCCCTGGTCTATTAGATGCTGCGCAACGAGTTTGCGGGTGCCCGCGCCGAACTTGATGGCTGTCGGAAAGGAGAATGACGTAATGTTCATCATGGTTGAATGACCTGTTTCAATTGAGAGTATTTACTGGCGTCACCCGCCCTCGCCATGCCGTAAAACCTGTACATCCAGACCAGGCACGTCGTCAAAGTCTTTGCGGTTGTAGGTGATGAGCCGCAGCTTGTGCTGCATGGCCTGCGCCGCAAGCCAGATGTCTTGCACACGATGCGTGGGTGACCCACGGCCCTTTTGCACCAAGCTGAATGCCAACTTGCCAAAAATCTCACCGGTAGCTCCATCTATCGGAAGAATCACTTTGTCTCGCAGCCGCTGCACTGTTGCGCGGCGACGCACACGCACGTGCTCCTCGGCTGGAATTTCTGTCGCCTGCACCAGCTCGGCAATCGAGACGGGCGAAACATACACAGAGGCCTCGCCGATGATTGCAGCCAGGTCCGCCGCAGACAAGCGGCCTCGCTCCACCTCGACCCAGATGCCAGTGTCGGCCAAATACCCCGCAGGCGCTTTCGCTTTCTTCACTGCCATGGATCATGCGCTTGGTCTGTCAGGCTGCCCTTGAAGGATTTGTTCACCCGTTTGACATCCGCGATCCAGTCATCTTTGACCGCACCGTCCAATGGCCGGTACAAGTCACCAAACGCCTCCATGGCGCTTTGATGTCGCAACTGGGGTACCACGGTGGCGATCTGCTTTTGGTTGCGCACGATGGAGATCGTGATGCCCTGGTGTTCAACCTGATCCAGCATCTGGCTGAAGTTGCGTGCAAATTCGGTGGCAGACACAGCATGCATGGTTTTTCCTTTTAATTCCAAAATCAGATTAAATCAGATTTAAAAAATAAATGAATTAGTGCGTCAAGCTCGTCGCCTAAATAATCTCGAAATAGCGCTTCATTTCCCAGTCGGTCACAGCGTCCAGCCATTGCCGCCATTCCCATTCACGGGTGGCGGCGAAGTGATCGACAAAAGTGTCACCGAGCCAGTCGCGCGCAATACTCGATTGCTGAAAGTTGCGCGTGGTCTCAATCAGGGTGCGTGGTGCGCGGGGGATGTGGTCTGCGCCCTGATTGGTGCCAGTGATGGGTGGGGCAGTGAGCTTGAGGCCTTTCTCCACGCCGTCAAGACCAGCGGCAATCACAGCGGCCATGGCGAGGTAGGGGTTCACGTCGGCACCGGGGCAACGGGTTTCCAGCCGCGTGGCTTTGGGGCTGCCTGCAATCACGCGAAAGCTGGCCGTGCGGTTGTCCATGCCCCAGGTGGGCTTGACAGGTGCCCAGAAGCCGTCCACCAGGCGCTTGTAGCTGTTGATGGTGGGCCAGATCATCGGCGCGAATTCCATCATGCAGGCCACCTGGCCGGCAAGGTAGCTTTCGAACAGCTTGCTCATCTTGCGTGGGCTCTTGGCGTCAAAAAACAGGTTGTTTTTGCCATCGCTCAAGCTTTGGTGAATATGCCCGCTGCAACCCGGCAGCGGCTGATGCGGCTTGGCCATGAAGCTGGGCATGACGCCAAAGCGGGCACCGATTTCCTTGGTGCCGGTCTTGAACAAAATAGCGCGGTCCGCCTGCTCCAGTGCTTCGCTGAAACCAATGGCGGCCTCGTACACACCGGGGCCGGTTTCGGTGTGCAGCCCCTCAATGGGTACCTTGAAAGCCAGCATGTCGTCCATGATGGCATTGAAAAATTCGCGGTTCTGGTTGGTGCGCAACAGCGAATAGCCAAACATGCCGGGCGTGAGCACGTCGGGTGAAACGCCTTTCTTGGCAGCCCAGCTTTGGGGCGTCTCCAGGAAGTTGTACCACTCGAACTCCATGCCGGTCATGACCTTGAAACCCATCTTCTCGGCGCGCTTGAGCACGCGTTTCAGGGTCTGGCGCGGGCACACTGCATGCGGTGTTCCGTCTGCATTCACAAACTCGCCCAGGAAGAAATCCACGTTGTTGTCCCACGGTACTTTGCGCGCCGTGTTCAGGTCCAGACGCGCCAGCGCGTCCGGAAAACCATGCTGCCAGCCGGTGACCGACGTGTTGTCGTAGCAGGTGTCCATCATGTCCCAACCCAGCACCACATCGCAAAAGCCGAAACCGCCTTTGGGATAAGGCTCGGCCGTGCCCAGGAATTTGTCGCGGTGCAGGTACTTGCCGCGCAGCACGCCATCAATGTCACTCACGGCGACCTTGACTTTGGACGCGCCCGACTTCTGAATGGCCGCGACAGCGGGGTGGAG
Organism: Rhodoferax sp.; assembly: GCA_031411175.1. Lineage (GTDB taxonomy): Bacteria > Pseudomonadota > Gammaproteobacteria > Burkholderiales > Burkholderiaceae_C > JANYCG01. The sequence continues at coordinate 14,008 of JANOAP010000413.1, forward strand.
TTTGGTAGCCATGGTTCTAATCTCCAGTTATCTCAGCGATCCAACGCGGGCTCGGCGGAGGCGATGCCCATGTCTTGCAGAGCCAGCGCCACAGCATGCACGGCCTGCGCCATCTCGTTGGGGCCAATCGCACCGATGCAGCCCACACGAAAGGTCTCGATCTGCGTCAGCTTGCCGGGGTACAGGATGAAGCCACGATCCCGCGCGGCCGCATAAAAGGTTTTGAAGTCATATTGGGGGTCGGCCGGCGCATGAAAGGTCACGATGATGGGCGCCTGAATGGCTGGGTCCAGAAACGGCTTGAAACCCAGGCGCGCCATGCCGGTAATCAGCGTCTGGTAATTCGCGGTGTAGCGTGCCAGGCGGGCAGGTTGCCCGCCCTCTTCTTCAAACTGCGCAATCGCCTGATGCAGGGCAACGACCACGTGGGTGGGCGGCGTGAAGCGCCACTGCGTGGTCTTTTCCATGTACACATACTGGTCATGCAGGTCCATCGCCAGCGACTGGCTCCGGCCCGCGCAGCTGTCCAGTACCGCCTTGCGGATGAACACAAAACCCATGCCGGGAACGCCTTCCAGGCATTTGCCACTGGCAGCGATGAGTGCATCAAACCGGGTTTTGCGCGCATCGATTTCCAGTGCGGCAAACGAGCTCATCGCATCCACGATCAGACCTTTGCCGTGTTTCTCGCAGACGTCTGCAACCGCCTGCAAGGGGTTGTGCACCCCTGCGCCGGTTTCACAGTGGATCATCATCACGTGGGTGATGGAGGGGTCGCTCTTGAGCCAGTCATCAAGCACCGCCGGTGACACCTGTTCGGCCTCGTCAAACCCGACCACGGTGCATTGGCGTCCCATCAGATTAGTGAGTTTTGCCGCGCGCTTGCAATAGGCACCGTTGTCCAGCACCAGCACATGGCCATCGCGCGGCACCAGAGTGGCCACCGATGCCTCTACGCTGAAGGTGCCACTGCCTTGCAGAGGTACGACCACATGGCTCTCCTGCCCGTGGATGATGTCCAGCAGGCTCTTGCGCACGCTGGCGGTTACTGCGTTGAAGTCGGCGTCCCAGGAGCCCCAGTCTTTCAGCATCGCCAGTTTGGTGCGAAGCGTCGTCGTTAGCGGACCGGGGGTTAGAAGGATTTTGTCTCTGTCCATATGAGTACTCCTATAAATTCAGTTTTGCGGCGCATTGCTGCGTTGCAAATCCTCGCAATACAGGCGTATTGCTCCGGTTTGCGCCTTGCACTGCATCCCCAGAACTGATTTTCTAGAAGCACTCATGCAAATTCACCGAGATGCCACACGCCATGCTTGCGTGCTGCGATTGACCCACCAGCCGAGGGCCATAAACATAAGCGTGGCTATGGTGGAAGCGACACCAATCAGCACCGCCATGGCGGCCGCCGCGCCAATTTCACCCGCCTCATCCAGGTTCAGGATGGCGATGGAGGCCACCTTGGTATCGGGTGAATACAAAAACACCACGGCGGAGATGGTGGTCATCGCGTTGATAAAAAAGTAGCGTGCAATGTCCACCAGCGCTGGTGTGCAGATGGGCAAGGTCACGCGCCAGAAGGTCTTGAAGAACGGCACTTTCAGCGATGCGCTGACGGCTTCAAATTCGCTGTCCAGGCTTTTGAGTGCTGTCACCGCCGTCAAATGGCCGGTGGTGTAGAAATGGACGATGGTGCACAGCGTGAGCAGCGTCACCGTGTGGTACAGGCCATTCAAGGGGTTGGTTGGGGCATTGAAGAAAAAGATGTACCCCAACCCTAGCACCAGGCCTGGCACCGCCATAGGCAACATAGCGAGTAGGCGCACAAAGGCACGCAAGCCACCCATGCCCTTGGTCTTCTCCAGCAAATAGGCGCCTGAAAAAACCAGCGCCGTGCCAAAGAATGCCGTGCCCGCCGCCATCTTGAGGCTGTTGATAAAACCCACGCCCACTTCGGCATCCACCAGCCCCATGGTGTAGTTGCCCAGACTGGGTTTGAGGTTGTAGGGCCACAGCGTCACAAATGACGCGAGGATGGCCATGCCCAACATGGCGAGCACCAGGAATGCAATGGCGCAGCAGTACAGCGTCATCAGCCGGTCGTACACAGGCGCGACCTTGGGGGCGTAGGGCACGGCGCGCGCAGTGAGCATGGCGGTCTGGCGCTTGCTCACGTAGTTGTCCACGCCAAACGTCAGCACGGCAGGCAGCAGCAGCAGAATGGCGACGACCGCGCCCTTGGCAAAGTCCTGCTGGCCGATGACCAGCTTGAAGACATCGGTGGCCAATACGTTGAAGTTGCCGCCGATGACCTTGGGGATGCCAAAGTCGGTCATCACCAGGGTGAAGGTCACCAGTGCCGCGGAAATCAGTCCGTATTTCGCGCCGGGCAATGTGATGGTGAAAAACTTGCGGGCGGCGCTGGTGCCCATTGCGTCGGCCGCTTCATACAGG
>JANOAP010000414.1:0-2021 GCA_031411175.1 Rhodoferax sp.
CACCGTCGGCCAGGGCTTGCAGGCCATGGTCCATGATGAGCTTGAGGTTGGCGCTGGCTACAAAAAACAGGTTGACCGAGGTGGCACCAAACAGCATGAAGCTCAGGCCCATAACCAGGAAGGTGGCCCAGCGCCTTGACAGGACTACCCGGTGAAACCAGTTCTTCATGAGGTCATTTCTTTCTCACCATTCAACTTTCCTGGGCACTTTGACCTCCAGCCCGGCACCCAGCCAGGCCTGCGTGCCACCGCGGTACCAGGTGACATTCTTGTAGCCAAACTCCAGCGCGTGTAGTGACGAGTTGTAAGACAGCCAGCATTCAGAGTTCATGCACATGAAAACCAGGGGCCGGTCTTTGTCACCACCCGTTAATTTCTCCAGGGCCGTGGCCAGTCTGGCTTTCTCGGCACCAAACATTTTGGTATCGCCTGCGCCATGGAGCCAGTAGGCACCCGGAATCGTCCGCCTTTCCTTGCTGTCCAGCACGTCAACCACGACCGCGTTCTTGATGTTGTCGAGCAAGTCTTTGAGTTCCAGAGTTTTGATCACGCGTGCGCCCGGAATGCTGGTGGGCGTAGGCGCATGGGCCGCCCCAGTTTTGGGCGATGTGCGTGGTGCCACGCCCCAGTCTTTGTCTTCAAATCCGAATGCCTGCAGGGCCATGATCGGGGCTACCGTGCGGTTGGCACTTGGGGATGCTGTTACTGCGGATGCCTCGTTCGGGCTGGCCACCTGGGTTTGTGACGCAAGCTTGGTCAGATTGGCCAGTGCCAGATCAGCGTACCGCCCACCTGGATAGGCTTTGCGGTAGGCTTCAAAGCCCTCCCTGTTGCCGGCAGATTTGGCTTCCTCCCAGAACCTGTCTTCGCGCAAGGCAGCGTCTATTGCATGCGCGGCAGGTACAGCCACGGCCACGGCTACGGGGGCAAAGAAGTAAAAATTGCCACGCGCCTCGTTGTACAACGCCGGACGCTGCTCATGGCTCACGGTGCTGGCAAGTTTTTCGACAGAATCCTGCACCTCACGCACCAGGTCTTCAATGCGCACACCGGGCCGTTTCATGCGGGCGATGAATTCGCGCGTGAAAACGCCATTCTGGTTGGAATCGGTTTCGCTCAGGCGGTCCAGCGCCTGCTGGCCTTTGCTGGCGGAGTAAACCACCATCTGGCCTTTGGGTGGGTCTGGAGGATTCAGCCCGCGCGTCGCCCCCACGGAGCGCCCCTGTGACTTGAGCGGGTTGTCGCGGCAGGCGTCGACCATGACCAGGCTGAATGTCGCTTTGGCTTGCGCAAGCTGCTCCATCAAATCGTTAAGTGCATAAGAGGTTTTGTCGACGACAACCTCGCTGGTGGCATTGATGTCCACGGGCAGCAGATAGCTGCCGTTCCTGATTTGCACGCCGTGCCCGGCAAAAAACACGACCACTTCATCGCCACCCGTAATCCGTTTGGTCAACGTCTCGACCGCCTGTACCATGCCTGCGTAGTTCAGATCACGGTGCAGCAGCACCTCGAAGCCTGCTGCACGCAACTCGCGCCCCATGGCCGTTGCGTCATTGCCCGCTTTCTGAAGCTTGCTGACATACTGGTAGTTGTCATTGCCGATCACCAGGGCAATGCGTTTGGCGTGAACGTCAAAAGAGGTTGCAAGCATCAACGCCAGCATTAAGGCGGACCAAGTGACTTGTCTGATCGCTGCCATCATGGGATACCTCCAGCTTCCGGAAAGTCTTGCTACACCAACTCCATCACCGCATCCGCAAACACCTGCGGCACTTCCTGAGGCATATTGTGGCCCACGCCGGGCACCAGGCGGTGATCCCGAGAACCGGCAAAGAAACGCGCATGCTGTGATGCGGGTGCTGCGGGGCGCACACCGTCATCTGCGCCATCATAGGTAATCGAGGGCACAGTGATGGCGGGTTGGGCAGCCAGACGGCGCTCGATATCGGCATAGGCCGGGTCGCCGGGCACCAGGCCCAAGCGGTGGCGGGACGAATGGATCACCGCCAGGTGCCCGG
>JANOAP010000415.1:0-6888 GCA_031411175.1 Rhodoferax sp.
CGCCTGGTCATGGATGCCGAGTCTTTTGTGGTGCGGGATGTCAAGACCGGTGAAGACCTCACCCGCAGCATCCTGCTGCAGATCATTCTGGAAGAAGAGGCCAACGGCTCGCCCATGTTCACGCCCGAGGTGCTGGCCAACGTGATCCGTTTTTACGGTCACGCCATGCAGGGTTTTATGGGCGGTTACCTTGAGAAAAGTATCCAGTCGCTGATGGAAGTCCAGACGCGTATGGGTGAGCAGTCCAAGAACCTCACGCCGGAGATGTGGGCGCAGTTCATGGGCTTGCAGTCGCCTGTCATCCAGGGGCTGATGGGTAAAAATATCGAACAATCGAAAAACATGTTTGTGCAGATGCAGGAGCAGATGCAAAAACAAACCGAGCAGATGCTGGGTACTTTTGGTGTCAAGCGCTGATCTGAAATCGAATACTGGGACAATAGCGGCATGAGCGAAGTCCTGTCCCCCATTTCAATATCTCCCCCTGCCCGTATACCCAAGGTGGGTTTTGTCAGCCTGGGTTGCCCCAAGGCGCTGACCGATTCAGAGCTGATCCTCACGCAACTCAGTGCCGAGGGGTATCAAACTTCCAAGACCTTTCAGGGCGCTGACCTGGTTATCGTCAACACTTGCGGCTTCATTGACGATGCGGTCAAGGAAAGCCTGGACACTATTGGCGAAGCACTGGCCGAAAATGGCCGTGTGATTGTCACCGGTTGCCTGGGTGCCAAGTCCGGCACCGACGGCGGCAACCTGGTGCGGCAAATGCACCCCAGCGTGCTGGCAGTGACCGGTCCCCATGCCACGCAGGAGGTGATGGACGCAGTGCACCTGAACCTGCCCAAACCGCATGACCCGTTTATTGATCTGGTGCCCAACACCTTTGGTGTGGCGGGTATCAAACTCACACCACGCCATTACGCCTACCTGAAAATCAGCGAAGGCTGCAACCACCGTTGCACGTTTTGCATCATCCCATCCATGCGCGGCGACCTGGTTTCGCGGCCCATTGGTGACGTGCTGAACGAAGCCCGTGCCCTGTTTGAAGGGGGTGTGAAAGAACTGCTGGTGATCAGCCAGGACACATCAGCTTATGGTGTGGACGTGAAATACCGCATGGGTTTCTGGGACGGCAAACCCGTCAAGACACGGATGCTGGACCTGGTGCAGGCCCTGGGCGATATCGCCGAGCCGTATGGTGCCTGGGTGCGTCTGCATTATGTCTACCCCTACCCCAGCGTCGATGACATCTTGTCGCTGATGGCCACGGGCCGGGTGTTGCCGTACCTGGATGTGCCGCTGCAACACAGCCACCCCGACGTGCTCAAACGCATGAAGCGCCCCGCCAGTGGTGAGAAAAATCTGGAGCGTATCCAGCGCTGGCGCGAGGTCTGCCCCGAGCTGGTGATTCGCAGCACCTTTATTGCCGGTTTCCCCGGTGAGACGGAAGAAGAGTTTTCGCACCTGCTGGACTTTATGCAGGAAGCCCAGATTGACCGTGCGGGCTGTTTTGCCTACAGCCCGGTGCAAGGTGCTGCGGCCAATGACATTGGTGGCATGTTGCCACCCGAGCTGCGCGAAGAGCGCCGTGCGCGTTTTATGGCAGTGGCGGAAAATGTGTCCGCCGCCCGGCTGCAAAAACGCATTGGTGCCACCATGCAGGTGTTGGTGGACTCGGCGCCGGGTATGGGCAAAAAAGGCGGTGTCGGCAGAACCTATGCGGATGCCCCAGAGATTGACGGCACTGTCAAACTGTTGCCGCCCGAGAAAATCAGCAAGACGCTCAAGGTGGGGGAGTTCACCAAAGCGCGGATTGTGGCAACACAAGGGCACGACCTTGTGGCGCTGCCGTATTGATGCCCGTCATCACGCCAGTGACATCAATCACCGTGCCGAAAAAAGTAAAGCCGTTTAAGGAATCTCATGATTTCTTAAACGGCTTTCTGTTTGACGGCTTTTTATTTAAACCGGTAGCTCAAAACTTTATCAAAAACGGTAAAGTTGCTACTACATTTGGTGCCCAGGAAGGGACTCGAACCCCCACGAAGTTACTCGCTAGTACCTGAAACTAGTGCGTCTACCAATTCCGCCACCTGGGCATTTCAGGAAAAAGGAAATTATATCAAGAATATGAACCAAACCAGCGGTTTGCTGGACGAAGTTGAAGGAACCATTCAAGGTCATCGCGATGGTCATGGATTTGTCTCTCGTGATGATGGTGGGCCAGACATCTATCTGCCCCCAAATGAGATGCGTGCGGTGTTGCACAAGGACCGGGTCAAGGCCCGCATTGTGCGCAGTGACCGCAAGGGTCGCCCCGAAGGCCGTGTCGTTGAAATCATCGAGCGGCCACCGCAGCCCATCATTGGCCGCCTGTTGCAGGAAAGTGGTGTCTGGCTGGTCGCCCCCGAGGACAAACGTTACGGCCAGGATGTGTTGATTCCCAAGGGCGCCACAGGCTCGGCCAAGCCGGGCCAGGTGGTGGTGGTTGAACTGGTCGAACCGCCCGCACTGTTTGGCCAGCCGGTGGGCCGTGTCAAAGAGGTGCTGGGCGAGATTGACGACCCCGGCATGGAGATTGAAATTGCGGTGCGCAAATACAGCGTGCCGCATGAGTTCTCGGATGCCTGCATCGCTCTGGCGCGCACTTTGCCCGACAAGGTCTTGCCACACGACAAAAAACACCGCGTTGATTTGACCGACATCCCGCTGGTCACCATTGACGGCGAAGACGCGCGTGACTTTGATGATGCGGTGTATTGCGAACCCGCCACACAGGGCCGCGGCAAGTCAGCGGTAAAGGGCTGGCGTTTGCTGGTGGCCATTGCCGATGTCAGCCATTATGTAGAGACCGGCTCGGCGATTGATGTGGATGCTTACGACCGCGCCACCAGTGTGTATTTCCCGCGCCGCGTGATCCCCATGTTGCCCGAGAAGTTGTCCAACGGCCTGTGTTCGCTCAACCCCGAGGTGGAACGCCTGTGTATGGTGTGCGACATGTTTGTCACCACCGACGGTGAAGTGTCGGCCTACCAGTTTTACCCGGCAGTGATGTGGAGCCATGCACGTTTCACCTACACCGAAGTGGCGGCCATTCTGGCCAATACCAAGGGCCCCGAGGCCGCACGGCGCAAGGAGCGTGTGCCTGACCTGATCAACCTGCACGACGTGTACCGGGCCTTGTTGACCTCACGCAACCGGCGCGGTGCGGTTGACTTTGAAACGGTCGAGACACAAATCATCTGTGATGAAAATGGCCGGATTGAGAAGATTGTGCCGCGCACCCGCAACGATGCCCACAAGCTGATCGAAGAAGCCATGCTGGCCGCCAATGTATGCAGTGCCGACTTCATTCTGCAAAGCAAACACGCCGGCCTGTACCGCGTGCACGAAGGCCCAACACCCGAGAAACAGGAAACCCTGCGTGCCTACCTCAAGGCCACCGGTGTTGGCCTGACGATCAGCGACGACCCGTCGCCCGGTGAGTTCCAGGCGATTGCCGCAGCCACCAAAGACCGGCCCGATGCACAGCAGATCCATTCCATGTTGCTGCGCTCTATGTCGCAGGCCATTTATACGCCCATCAACGCGGGTCACTTTGGTCTGGCGTTTGATGCCTACACCCACTTCACCAGCCCGATCCGGCGTTACCCCGACCTGCTGGTGCACCGCGTCATCAAGGCGATTCTGGCCAAAACCAAGTACCAGTTGCCGGTCTTGCCTACCCCCGGTGAAGCCCATGCCAAGCTGGCGCGCCGGCTGGAGAAAAACCTTGCCTCCAAGGTGACCGAGCCGGGCCAGAAACCCAAGAAAATCAGTGCCGACAACTTGGCCTGGCAAGCGGCCGGCTTGCATTGCAGTGCCAATGAGCGCCGCGCAGATGAAGCCAGCCGCGACGTGGAAGCCTGGCTCAAATGCAAATACATGCGCGAGCATCTGGGCGAGGAATATGGCGGGGTGGTTACCTCGGCTACCAGCTTCGGTATCTTCGTCACGCTGGACGCCATGTATGTCGAAGGCCTGGTGCACATCACCGAACTTGGTGGTGAATACTTCCGCTTTGATGAAGCCCGCCAGGAATTACGGGGCGAGCGCACCGGCATTCGTTACGCCATTGGTTCGCGCGTGCGGGTACAGGTGAGCCGGGTTGATCTGGATGGCCGCAAGATCGATTTCCGTCTGGTGCGTGAAGGCGAAGAGTTGCTCAAGGGTGCGATGAAAGACAAAGGTGCTGCGGGTGACAATTTCTCACGGGACCGGGGTGAGCGCAGTGCACCCGATGGTGTGCCATTCAAGGCATCCTCCAAGCGCGCCTCACGCAAGATATCTGAACCCTTGGCGCGCTCGCCCCAATCCTTGCCGCTTCCTGGCCAGTCTTTGAGTGCATCCGCCAAAAGCAAGGGCAAGGGCAAAGACAAAGACAAGGGTCACAAGTCGCGTCGTCGTTCGTAATCCGGTTTTGATGATTTCAACTTTTTCAGAAAGAAAACAAACATGACTTCAACCTCAAAAGTGGCCATCGTGACCGGGGCTGGCACCGGCGTTGGCAAAGCCGCTGCTCTGGCATTGCTGGCTGGCGGTTACCGCGTCGTGCTCGCAGGCAGGCGCCCGGAGCCCTTGGCCGAGGTCATTGCGCAAAGTGGTGCCGGTGAACGGGCGCTGGCTGTGCCCACCGATGTCTCCGATCCTGATTCGGTGAAAGCGCTGTTTGACGCGTGCGTCGCCACCTTCGGCCGGGTGGATGTGCTGTTCAACAACGCAGGTGTCAACGCGCCGGGAATCCCGCTGGAAGACCTGACGCTGGCGCAATGGAAGAACGTGGTGGACATCAATCTCACGGGCGTGTTTTTGTGCATCCAGCAGGCGTTTCGGGTCATGAAGGCACAGTCGCCCCGTGGTGGACGGATCATCAACAACGGTTCGATTTCAGCCACGACGCCGCGTCCGAATTCGAGTCCCTACACCTCGACAAAACATGCGGTGAAGGGCCTGACCAAGACCGCAGCACTCGATGGCCGCAAGTACGACATCGCAGTAGGTCAAATTGACATTGGCAATGCGGCCACCGAAATGGCGCAGCGCATGGCCACGGGTGTCATTCAGGCCAACGGTGAAATTGCGATTGAGCCTTTGATGGACGTCAACATCGTCGGGCAGTCAGTGCTTTACATGGCCAACCTGCCACTGTCGGCCAATGTGCTGTTTCACACCGTGATGGCAACCAACATGCCGTTTGTTGGTCGCGGCTGAGCCAGCTGCGGGATACGGCAACTCAGTCCCGCAACTCAGTCTTTAGGCCGGAAGCTGATGACCAGCACGGGTGGCACCCGGCCATCCACGTCCCGTGGTAGAACTTCAGTTTTGTCGATGGCTTTGAGCACCGCATCGTCCCAATTGCGCACACCACTGGCCTTGAGCAATTTGCGACCGATGATGGTGCCATCCGGCGACGTGCGCACTTCGACCTCAGCGGTTGGATTGGCTGCGATGTCTTCGGTGAACACGATATTGGGTTTGATGCGGGCACGAATGCGGCCGCCATAGCTGGAAGAAGGCCCGGAGGGCCCCGAAGACTGCTGTGCCGTGCCGGTCGAATTCGCAGTGCCGGTGGCACCGGCCAGACCCGCCATCCGCTTGATGTTTTCCTGTCGCTGGGCTTCAAGTCGTTGGGCGTCTTCCTGAGCCTGAGCGGCCTCTTTGCGTTTGGCGGTCTGCTCGGCCAGCTTCTGATCGGTACGTTTTTGCTCCGCCATTTTGAGGTCGGTCTTGCGCTTGTCCTCAAGGGCTTTCTTGTCCGCTTCACGTTTTTCGGCAAGGCGTTGCTTTTCTGCAGCCAGCTTGGCCAGTTTCTGCTCTTGCGCCACTTTTTCCCGCTCCAGGCGCTTTTTCTCCTGGGCCGTCACGATGTCGGCATCAGGCACCGTTGGCGTCACATCGGGCGGTGGGGGCGCTGGGGCAGGCACGGGAAGCGGTGGCGCTGGTGGCGGAGGTGGTGCCTCAATCAATGGCGGTGCCGCCTGTTGTGGCACGGCAGACCACAGCTCGGCCTCGGCGGTGAGCGTGACGACCTCGCTTTTCCAGTTCACGCCCCACGTCAATGCGGCTACCAAAAGCGCGTGTGCAACGACGGCCAGGCCCAGCGCACGTAGCATGCCCGGCGTGGGTGGTGGTGCAAACTCAAGGCGGTGGGCGACGGCTTCCATGCGGGCGGTTGAAGGCACGTTTCTAATTGACGAGCTGGACCGACAGCCCCACACGTTGAACACCGGCACGCTGCAATACGTCCATGACCTTGACGACGGTTTCATATTTCACGCTTTTGTCCGCGCTGATGACCACGGCAGAGTTTGGCGCCGGGCCGCCTTTGTCTGACCGGGCATTGGCCTGCGCACTTTTGACAGCGCGCACCAGATCTTTCAGCGCGACTGGCGTGGCTTTTTCCTGCGACTTGAGTGACAGCGACTCATCTTTGCCCACGATGATCTGGATCACGATGTCAGGCTGCTTCGCGGCCTTGCCGACGCTGGGCAGGTCGATCACGCTGGGAGCGATCAGTGGCGCGGTCACCATGAAGATGATCAACAGCACCAGCATCACATCGATGAAGGGCACCATGTTGATCTCGTTGATGGTGCGCCGACCCCGGCCCCGGCTGACTAACGATGGCATGCTGGGCTCTCTTTACCGGCCCGAGGCCGATTGTGAGCTGACATTGCGCTGAAGGATGTTGGAGAATTCTTCAATGAAGGTCTCCAGCTTGATGGCGACGCGGTCAATATCGCGGGCAAACCGGTTGTAGGCCACGACGGCCGGGATCGCGGCAAACAGCCCGATGGCCGTAGCCACCAGCGCCTCCGCTATGCCGGGGGCCACGGTGGCCAGCGTTAC
>JANOAP010000416.1:0-1885 GCA_031411175.1 Rhodoferax sp.
GTGCCAGCCGCACCTTGATGTCATAGGTCTGGTCGTCACTGGCGCGCCAGTTGCCAACCGTCAGGCCGGCCACCAGGGTGCGCAGCGGCCCGGCAATCTGGGCAATGCCCAGGCCCATGTCAGACGCCGCATCCCGCTTGATGTCCACTTCAATGGTCGGCTTGTCGGGCTTGACGCTGGAGTCAATGTCAACCAGGCCTTGCACACCCTCCAGGCGCTGGCGCACCAGGACGGACAGGCGCTCCAGTTCTTTCAGGTCAGGCCCCTTGAGCGAAAACTCCACGCCCTTGGTGCCACCCACCGAGCCCGGCGGGCCGATATGCGTTGCGGTCACACCGGGCACCCCGCGCAGGCGCGTGCGAAGCTGGTTGGACAGATCGTCCACGCTGATCTTGCGGTCCTTGCGGTCCACCAGGCGGATGTAGGTCGAGGCGTACATCTTGCCCTGCGCATTGCCGGTGTTGATGGTGGTCAGTGTGTAGCGCACTTCGGGGAACTCGCGCACGATGGCTTCCACCTGCTTGGCCTTGGCTTCGGTTACTTCCAGCGACGACCCTACGGGCGTGTAGTAGCTGACGGTGGTCTCGGAGAAATCAGCCTTGGGCACAAATTCGGTGCCCAGCAAAGGCACCATGAAGATGGCCACCACAAAGGTGGACAGTGCCAGGGCCAGTGTGGCCAGCTTGTGCCGCAGGCTCCAGCCCAAAATGCGCTGGTACACGTCGGCCAGGGCTTCCGTGGCGCGGTCAAACCAGCCCGTGACACGGCCTATGGTCTTGTCATACAACGTCACCGGCGGGCCGTGCCTGCCGTGGGCATCAATGGCGGGGTCGTGCCAGATGCTGGACAGCATCGGGTCCAGCGTGAAGCTCACAAACATCGAGATCAGCACCGCGGCCACGATGGTGATGCCAAACTCGTGGAAGAACTTGCCCACGATGCCGCTCATGAAGCCAATGGGCAGAAACACCGCCACGATGGACAGCGTGGTGGCAAACACGGCCAGCCCTATCTCCTGGGTGCCATCCAGCGACGCCTGGTAGGCGGATTTTCCCATCTTCACATGGCGCACGATGTTTTCGCGCACGACGATGGCGTCGTCAATCAGCAGACCCACGCACAGGCTCAGCGCCATCAGGGTGATCATGTTGATGGTGAAGCCAAACATGTACATGAATAAAAAGGTGCCAATCAGCGCAATCGGCAGCGTCAGCCCGGTGATGACGGTGGAGCGCCACGAGTTCAGGAACAGGAACACGATCAGGATCGTCAGCAGCGCGCCTTCAATCAGCGTGCGTCGCACGTTGTCGACGGACACCTTGATGGCGCGTGCGCTGTCGTTCACAGGCTCCAGACGCACGCCGGGCGGCAATTGGGGGGTGATATCGGCGACGGCTTTTTTAAGGCCTTCCACCACGCCGATGGTGTTCTCATCCTGGGACTTCTGCACGGTCATCAGCAAGGTGCGCTGGCCGTTGTACAAGGCCAGGCTGTCGATTTCCTGCCCACCGTCGCTGATGCGGGCCAGTTGACCCAGTGTGACTGCTGCGCCTGACTTGCGCGCCACAATGATCTTGCTGAAGTCTTCGGGCCGCTGCACCCGCGCATCGACCTGAATCACGCGCTCTTGCGACAGCGAACGGATGGACCCGATAGGCAAGCTTTGATTCTCGTTGCGCACGGCCGTGGTGACCTGGTCAGCGGTAATGCCGTAAGACTCCAGCGCCTGTGGGTTCAGGTATATGTTGATTTCGCGCTTGGAACCCCCCACCAGGTTCACCGCGCCCACGCCCCGAACATTCTGCAGGCGCTTCTTCAGTACCTGATCGGCCCAATTGGTCAGTTCGACATCCGACAGGGGCTTGGCCGCTTTCAAGTCGGGCAC
>JANOAP010000417.1:0-5952 GCA_031411175.1 Rhodoferax sp.
GAAACCATAGGCCCGCTGCCCCAGGTAGACCTGGTTCATGTACAGCTCCAGAATCTGGTCCTTGGAGAGCGTGCGCTCCATCTTGTACGCCAGCATCACCTCGGTGAGCTTGCGCGAAAACAGCTTTTCTTTGGTGAGGTAGAAGTCGCGCGCCACCTGCATGGTGATGGTGGACGCCCCTTGCTTGAGGCCACCGGTCATGTCGGCCAGCAGCGCGCGGGCTACACCCTTGTAGTCCACACCGCCGTGCTCGTAAAAACGCGAGTCTTCAATGGCCAGCAGCGCCTGCTTCTGCACCAACGGAATGTCTTTGATGGCCACAAACTCGCGCCGCTCCTGGCCAAATTCACCAATCAACACGCCGTCGCTGGTGTAGACGCGCAAGGGGATTTTGGGCCGGTAGTCGACCATGGCGTCCAGGTTGGGCAGGTCCAGCGGCGTGGCGGCTTGCGCCGGTGTCGCAGTGACACCAGACAGCAGTAATAGAAGCGCAAGCAGCGAAGAGGCTAAGGGGGGAAGAATGCGGTAGGTCAAGCCCCACATTTTCGCAGGCTGCGCGGTGGCTTTGCATCAGGCATGGGGGAAAATTGTGACTATCAGTTAATGCTGGGGCTGGGGAACGGGTCATGAGAAAAATCGGTATCCAGTAGCTTTTAAAGCGAAAATCTTTACTCAATTATTTGGGTCTAAAAAATGGTGATTGACTCGTCTTTTATCCCTGCGAATTTGCTGCTGATGTACTCGGTGTACCTGGTGGGTACGGCAAGCCCTGGCCCCAGCAATATGTCCATCATGGCTGTAGCCGTACAAAGAGGGCGCGTTCCAGCGCTTGCGCTCGCATCAGGTGTTATTACCGGGTCGGTGACCTGGGGGCTGTTGGCTGGTTTTGGCCTTGCCACCGCGCTCGCCGCTTGGGGCAATTTTCTGGTGGTGCTGAAGATTGTGGGTGGGCTGTATTTGCTGTGGCTGGCGTACTGCGCGGGCCGTTCGGCGTTGACAAGTGCGGGTACAGCCAAGAATCAAGCTGGCAGTTTTGGCACAAGCAACAAGCGGTTGTACTTGCGGGGCGCTGCCATGCACCTTACGAATCCAAAGGCGATATTTTCGTGGGTGGCTACGATTTCTGTAGGGCTACCCAGTAACCCGTCAACTTACGATGTACTGATTGGGCTTTCAGGATGCTTTTTATTGGGGATTCTCACTTTTTTTGGTTACGCGCTCATCTTTTCCACAGCGACTGCGCAACGCGTCTTCGCAGCTTCTCGTCGTTGGTTTGACGGTACGCTGGCAGTCATTTATGGCTACGCTGGCGTGAGATTGCTGCTCTCCAAAGCGTGATAAATTTCAGACTAAAATGCCTTCAGCCCCCGCCAGCATTGCTTAACCAGCTACTATTTTCATAGTAGCCAATTCACGCATCCTTCACCCGCCCCCGCAGCGCCTTGGTCTCGGATCGCTGGCTCTTGCCTTCCAGCCGCCGTTGTTTCGAGCCATAGGTCGGCTTGGTCGCACGGCGCACACGCGGCGGCACGGCCACGCTGTTGACCAGCTCATGCAGGCGCGCAAAGGCATCGAGCCGGTTCATGTCCTGCGTGCGGTGGCTTTGGGCTTTGAGCACCAGCACACCTTCATTGGTAATGCGGCTGTCGCGCAATGCCAGCAGGCGTTCTTTCACACCCTCGGGCAGGCTGGATGCCGCAATGTCAAACCGAAGGTGGATGGCGCTGGAAACCTTGTTGACGTTTTGCCCGCCCGCACCCTGGGCGCGGATCGCCGTGCTCTCGACTTCGGCTTCCTTGATTTCAAGCGGCTGCGCTTCAGGCGGCCGGGCTTGAAGGGGTTTATTCATGGTACTTCCCGGAATGTTGGCTGGCTGTCACCGCAACATTCTGGCAGGTCCGAAATGCAAAGCTCAGCAAGGTGCGGTGCCGGACGGCGCGGGCCAGCGCGAAGCATCAAGCCGTCTGCTGGTCAAGCAGATCACGCAAGGCACGGGTCTGGGTAGTGGTCACCTGCGCTGCGTGCTGGGCCAGGCTGGGCGCAAACCACTCGTCGGCGTCTGCCTTGGACAGTTGCGCGCGCACAGCGTCCAGGTTGGCCAGCATGCGGGTTGCGTTCACCCGCAGGTCTGGCAGGGCCTGTGCCAACGCGCGAGCGCTGCCGTGGGCTGATATGACCAGTTGCGGCCACTCGGCCAGCTCGGCCTGCCAGGCACCGGCGGCGCGCTCATGCTCCTGCGGCATCACGGCCAGCAGCGCGGCCACCCGCTGGGGCACGAGTTGCGACGCGGCAATGGCCACCATGCAGGCCACCGGGTTGTGCTTGTAGGGCATGTTGGACGGCCCGCCCCGCCCTGCTTCGCTGGGCTCGGCCACTTCGCCCACTTCAGCCTGGCTCATCAGCACGATGTCTTTGGCAATCTTGCCCAGGCTGCCGGTGAGCAGGCCCAGCTCGCAGCCCAGCGCAATCCATTCATCGCGCTGGGTGTGCCATGACATGGTGGGCATCGTCAGGCGAAGGTCATGCGCCATCAGCTCGCTGATTTGCGCGCCTTTGCCGTTCATGGTGGCCAGCGTGCCGACGGTGCCACCCAGCTGAAGCTTGAGCGCATGGGGCATGGCGGTGCGCAGGCGCTGCAGGCTGCGTACAAGCGGGGCGGCCCAGGCAACGCATTTGAAGCCAAAACTCGTCACCGATGCGGGTTGCATCAGGGTGCGCGCCAGAATGGGCGTGAGCGGATGCAGCTCGGCCAGATTCAGCAGGGCGTGCACGCATTTGTGCGTATCGGCCGCAATCAGGTCCAGCGCCTCCCGTGTGACCATGGCCATGGCGGTGTCGATGGCGTCCTGGCTGGTGCAACCAAAATGCACATGGGCCACCGCATCGGGGTTGAACAGCGCCACGGTTTCTTTCAGGCTCTTGACCATGGGGATGGCCAGGCTGCCCGCGCGGGCGCTTTCACGCACGATCTTGGCCGTGTCAAACAAGTCCACCTTGCAGGTGCCAATGATGGATTGGGCGGCTGATTCAGGAATCAACCCGACCGCCGCCTGCGCCCTGGCCAGCGAGGCCTCAAACCGCAGCATGGCCGCGATGAAGTTGCGCTCGCCAAACGCCTCCAGCGTCTCGGGCGTACAGAGGAAGCCTTCAAAGATGCTGTTCATCGCAATGTCACCCTTGCTGCTCACCCGCCCGGCAAGGGCGTGTCTGCAAGCTCATCCGCGCTTCAGGCGAATCTGGTTGGGCAGCGGCACAGACCGTTGCAACACGCCCTCACCCAACCACATGGCCGAGCGCCGCGCGCGCTGCGCCACGGTGGCCAGGGGCATTTGCTGGTAGTCGTCGTTGAACACCTCAAAGCTGTAGTCGCCACGGTAACCCATCTGGTGCAGCTTGAGCGTCAGCTCGGCCAGGGCTTCGCTGTGCACGCCTTCGCCTGGAAACACGCGGAAGGTTCGTGCGGTGCTGATGCGCTCTTCCACCGTCTTGATTTCGTTCCACATGAAATCGGCCAGTTGCACCAGAAAAATCTTGTCAGGGTCCAGCATCTCCAGCTCGTCCAGCGGGGTCTTCATGGCGAAGAAATGAAACGAGTCAAAACCCAGCCCGAGGTTGGGCATGTCGGCTTCCGAGATCAGGTCCCAGGCCTGCGGAAACTCGTTGATGGTGCGCCCCCACGACAAGGCCTCAAAAGCAATCTTGATGTTGAGCGGGATCGCCAGCATGGCCAGCTTGCGCAGGTCGCGCACCAGGGCAGACTTCTCACCGGTGGCGTGGGTGGACGTGCTGGAACAGGCCAGCATCACGCCGCAGCCCAGGGCGCTGCACATCTCCAGCATCGACTTGGCAATGTCAATCTTGTAGTCGTGCAGATGGCCCGAGAGGCCCTCAAAATCGCGGAGCACCTGAAAACCGGTGACACGCAAGCCGCTGTCCTTGACTTCCTGCACAGCGGCTTCCCAGCCATCGGGGTGCTGCACCAGGTCTCGCGCCAGCAGCATGACCTGCGAGAACCCGGCATTGCGGATGGCATCCAGCTTGCCCTTGAGCGGACCGGCCAGCGAGATGGTGTCCATCCCGAAGTCGTCAATATTGCCTTCGAAGTGACTCATGGTGCTTTACGCCTTGGCACCGCTACGGTCGTCATGAACCAGCTCGAACATCACACTGCCCATCACCGTGCGCGTCAGCGCGCCACGGGAATCCAGTTGCACGCCCTTGGACGCCACAAACTCCACACCGCGCTGGCGCAGCTGGGCCACCGTGGCCTGCACGTCTGGCGTGCCCAGGCCCATGCGCTGCAGACATTCATCGTCTTCCACGTCCAGCACACCGGGCTCGGGCTCGATCAATTGCAGGTAGAAGCTCTTGTCGGGGCTGCGCAGAATGCGGCCCTTGGGCAGGATGCCAAAGCGCTCTTCCGGCGGCAAGGCCGAGAAGCCAAACAAGGCCGAGTAGAACTCGGTCCAGTCGTCGGTGCGATCATTCCCGATGTACTGCACGATGCCAAAGAAATGCAGGCCGGCTATGGCTGGCGGGCGCTGGTCCACCGTGGGAATGGGTGTGAAATCCACATCGTAAATCGAGAACTCTTTATGGCGGTCCACAAAGTAGATGCGGCTGGTTCCCACGCCATGCACGGCCGGTATGTTGAGCTCCATCACCTCCACACGGGCGGGCACGGCCCAGGCACCGCGCTCCAGCGCACGGCGGTAGGCAGCGGCCGCGTCACGCACACGCAGGGCGATGGCTGCAATCACGGGCTTGTCGGTCAGTGCCGTGCCATTGGAGTGCGCATTGACGATGATGTTGATGTCGCCCTGGCGGTACAACAGCACCTCACGCGAGCGATGACGCGCCACGGGCCTGAAACCCATGGTTTCCAGCACCTGGCCCAGCGCCTGTGGCTTGGCCGTGGCGTACTCAATGAACTCGATGCCTTCCAGGCCCAGCGGGTTCGGGCCCTCCACGATCTCTTCGCGATCAGCGCCGCTGGGGCGCACGGGTGCGGCGTTTGAAGCGGTAGCGGTTTGGGTCATGGTCGAATCCTCCTTGGGCGGTGTTCTTGGGCAATGCCTACTGACATTGGTTAGCGCTATTGTTTCAGGAAACTGCTTGGGCTTCAGCAGAGGCTGCCGCGTGTGCGCCACCCAGAAACAGACGTTCGATGTTCGGGTCAGCCAGCAGCTCGGATGCGGGCTTTTGCAGCACCAGCCGACCGGACTCCAGCGCAATCGCTTCGTCCGAGATCTTCAAGGCACTCTTGACGTTCTGCTCCACCATCAGCACCGTGGTGCCTTGTGCGGCCAGCTTGCGCAGCAGCTTGAAAACATCCTGCACCACCAACGGGCTCAAACCAATGGACGGCTCGTCAATCAGGATCACCTTGGGGCGCAGCAGCAGCGCCCGGCCAATTTCGAGCTGTTTCTGCTCGCCACCCGACAGGGCAGACGCCATGGAGTTCATGCGTTCTTTCACGCGCGGAAAAAACTCCAGCACCTCGGGGATGCGTTCATGCGTGGTCTTCATGCCCAGCGTGATGCCGCCCAGCTCCAGGTTTTGAAACACCGTGAGCTGGCCAAACAGGTTGCGCCCCTGCGGCACAAAGGCAATGCCCTTGGCCAGCAATGCTTTCTGCGTGGCCCCGCTAACGTCTTCGCCGTCCAGCAGAACCTTGCCCTGGCGGGGCTTCAGCAACCCGAACAGCGTCTTGAGCACGGTTGACTTGCCCGCGCCGTTAGGCCCGAGCAGCAGCGTGATGGTGCCGCGCTTGGCCTTGAACGACAGGTTGTTGAGGATCATGAAATCCTTGTAGCCTGCGACCACGTCCACGAATTCAATACAGGTATCGGTAGTCATCTCAATTTCTCCAACAGACCATCTATTTTCCAGAAACACCGCAGAACCGGCTTCGCCGGGCTGGTGGTGTTGCCCCCTGCAAGGGGGAAAGCG
>JANOAP010000418.1:0-16630 GCA_031411175.1 Rhodoferax sp.
CCCGGCTCTGGCTGAAGCGGCGCTGGGGACCGTTATCGGGCAACAGCTCCCAGTTGCGGTTGTCGGTGCTGGCCACGGTGCCCGTGCGCATGATGCGCTTGAGCTCAGGCCCGCTCATCTGCGTGACATCGGACACCGCCGCTTCCAGCGCCACCTGGATTTCGGCCAGCGCGGGAATTGGCACCCACAAGGGCAGCTCTTCGTCCAGTACATGGTCTTCGCGCACATAGCCGTGGGCCAGCACGTAATCGCCCAACTGCTGGGTGTTGCGCAGCCCCGCGCAGTGGCCCAGCATGATCCAGGCGTGGGGCCGCAACACCGCAATGTGGTCGGTGATGGTCTTGGCGTTGGCTGGGCCTACGCCAATGTTCACCATGGTGATGCCACTGCGGTCGGCCCGTATCAGGTGGTAGGCGGGCATTTGCGGCAGGCGTGGAGGTGCCTTGCCCAGCCCGTCACCCGCTTGGGGCCCCAGCCCGGCGCGGCGCGTCACCACATTGCCCGGCTCATAGAAGGCCACGTACTCGCTGCTCGGATTACTCATGGCCTCATGGCCCAGGCGCACAAACTCGTCAATATAGAACTGGTAATTGGTGAACAGCACAAAGTTCTGGAAATGCTCGGGCGCCGTACCGGTGTAATGACGCAGCCGGTGCAGTGAGTAGTCCACACGCGGGGCAGTGAACAGCGACAGCGGCTGGGCGTCACCGGGATGGGGCTGATACGTGCCATTGGCAATGCCGTCGTCCATGGCGGCCAGGTCGGGCAGGTCAAACACATCGCGCATCAGTTGGCGGCGCTCGGCGCTCAGGTTGCCTTCAATGTGGTCATGCTCGGCAAACGAGAAGTGCACGGGAATCGGCTGCGTGCTGGTGCCCACCTCCAGTTCCACCTGGTGGTTTTCAAGCAGCAACCGGAACTGGTCCAGGTAGTAGGCGGCGTAGAGATCTGGGCGCGTCAGCGTGGTCTCGAAACGCCCCGGCCCGGCCACAAAACCAAAGCTCAGGCGGGCACTGTCAGATGAACTCATGCGCGCGACCGTGTTCGTTTGCACCCGTACAAACGGGTAGCAGGCGCGCACGTGGCCAGGCAGGGCGTCACCGGCTACAAAGCGCTGCATGGCTTCGCGCAAATGGTTCAGGCTGGCGTCGTAAATTTCGCGGGCCTTGGCCAGCGCGGCAGCCGGGTCCGTGAAGCGTGAGGGGGCAATAAAAGCAGGTAAGTGGGGCATGACGCTATTGTCCATGGACTCGTCAGTCGGTTAGAGTGACCCATTGCATTTACCGGGAAATTCCCATGGCCAAGGCCTCTGTCTGGATGAAGCGCGGTCTACTGGCTCTCGTCGGCCTGCTGGTGGCGCTGGTTTTGCTGGCCATAGCGATCCTGCAGTACTTTCACATTCCAGCCAACGCAGCAGGGATGGCCGCCAAAGGCGTTTGCTCGGCCGCATTTGTGGCGGGACGGCCCTGGCAAAAGATGATGGCCGAGGACGTGCTGCCAGCAAGCCCCGTGCTTCGACCTATCAGCATTGCCGTGAATGAGAACACCCGCACGGTCACCGGGACATTTGCGGGCTTCTCTGCCCGCACGGCGGTCTGGCTGCCCGACCGAGGTTGCGTGCTGGATGGGGCCAGGGCCGCAAGCCCAAATCCCACAACAGGTCCAGCCGCGACACGACCCTACCCGGATGCAGACAAGCCGTGGCCGCAGGGCGAGGCCCCGCTGCCTCTTGCGCAATGGGGCGCGGGTGTTGATGCTTCGGCTTTGAACCAAGTGGTGGATCAGGCCTTTGCAGGCACGGGGGACCCTATGGCCGCCAATGCGCGTGGCGTGGCCGTCATCCACAAAGGCCGACTGCTGATAGTGCGCACGGCACCCGGCTTCTCGCCGCAAACCGCGCTGCATGGCTGGTCGATGACCAAAACCGTCACCGGCATGTTGATGCACAAGCTGAGCGTGGACGCCGGGCTGGCGCTTGACACACCCGTGGTCGATGCCTTCCCGAAAACCCGTGAACCCGCCTGGCTGGCCGACTGGCGCACCGACGCCCGCCAGGGCATCAGACTGTCGGACCTGATGTACATGCGTGACGGCTTGGCCAGCACCGAGGACTACCAGCCCTGGGGCTCGGTGCCCCAGATGCTGTGGGGTGCCACCAATACGGCCGCCTTTGCTGCCCATGTACCGGCAGAAGCCGCGCCGGGTACGCGCTGGCGCTACCTGAGCGCCACGGCCAACCTGATCTCAGGTGTGGCACGGGGCCGTTTTGCGACCGATGCCGAGTACTGGGCCTACCCGGCCAAAGTGCTGTTTTAACCGATTGGAGCGCGCACTGCGGTCATGGAAACCGATGCCGCTGGCAACTGGGTGGGGTCGTCTTACCTGTGGGCCAGCGCGGGCGACTGGGGCCGACTTGGGCTGTTGATGCTGAACGACGGGCGCTGGGGCGATACCCTGGTGCTGCCACCGGGCTGGCTCAACCTGGCGGCCACGCCGTCCACCACACAAGGTGAGGGGCCTGGCTACGGTGCACAAACCTGGCGCTATGGTGACCCGGTAGCCGGACGCTGCAAGGGCAACCCGGGCGTGCCCGCAGACACCCTGGCCATGGGCGGCCACTGGGGCCAGGTGGTGGCCATGGTGCCCTCACGCGACGCGGTCATCGTGCGCCTGGGCTGGACCTTCAAACGCGACCAGTTTGACCCTTGCGCCTTTGTGGCTGCCGTGCTGGGGGCCTTGCCAAAATCCTGATCTATACCGGGATCTATGCCGGGATCTTGACCGGGTTTTTGACAGGCTCGCGCATTGTCACAAACTCCTCAGCCGCCGTGGGGTGGATGCCAATGGTGCTGTCAAATATCGCCTTGGTAGCGCCCGCCTTCATGGCCACGGCAAAGCCCTGCACCACCTCGCCAGCGTCGGGGCCCACCATGTGCAGGCCGACCACGCGGTCGGTGGCGTCTTCCACCACCAGCTTCATCAAGGTGCGCTCGGTGCTGCCGCTCAGCGTGTGTTTCAGGGCCTTGAACTCGCTGCGAAAAATCGTCACCGCGCCGAACTTCTTGCGAGCGTCGAATTCGGTGTAGCCCACCGTGCCGATATTGGGGTGGGTGAATACGGCCGTGGGAATGAACTCATAGCTCATGTTGCGTGGCAGCTTGCCTGCCTGCGGGCCGAACAATCGGTCCACCAGCACCATGGCCTCGCCCAACGCCACGGGCGTGAGCTGCACCCGCGCCGTCACATCGCCCAGCGCGTGGATGGATGGCACGCTGGTCTGGTAGTCACCATTCACCACCACCGCACCGTCTTTGGCTTGCGCCACACCCACCGCCTCCAGCCCCATGCCCTTGACGTTAGGCACACGGCCTGTGGCGTAAAGCACGGCGTCTACCGTGATGGTTTCGCCGCCCGTCAACGTGACGGCAAGGCCCTGCGCCGTGCGGGCGATGGCGGCCACGTCGGCACCCAGGCGAAGATCGACACCGGCCTTGCCCATCTCGGCCCCGATGAAGTGGCGCACCTCGTCATCAAAGCCACGCAGCACCTGGTCACCCCGGTACAACTGCGTGACGCTGGAGCCCAGGCCGTTGAAGATGGACGCAAACTCGCACGCGATATAGCCGCCGCCCACCACCAGCAGGCGCGCGGGAAACGGGTCGAGGTCAAACATATCGTTGGAGGTGAGCACATGCTCACGGCCCGGCATATCAGGCACGTGCGGCGTGCCACCGGTGGCGATGAGAATGTGCCGGGCGCTGATCTTTTGGGAACCCACCTCGACCGCGTGGGCATTAACCACGCGCGCAAAGTCATTGACGACCTTCACGCCTGAACTGGTCAGCAAATTCAGGTACACGCCGTTGAGGCGTGAGATTTCTTTTTTTCGATTGGCCTTGAGCGTGGCCCAGTTCAGCCTGGGCGCTTCGCCCTCCCAACCAAAACCGTGTGACTCTTCAAACGACTCGCCGTAATGCGCCGCATAGGAATAGAGCTTTTTGGGGATACAGCCCACGTTGACACAGGTGCCGCCCAAGCCCTCCGTGCCCAGCGCTTCGGCCATCGCCACGCGCGCCCCCCGCTGCGCCGCCATGCGGGCAGCGCGCACGCCTCCACTGCCGCCACCAATGACAAACAGGTCGAAATCAAACGTTGACATGGGATAGGTTTCCGGAAAATTTTGAAGGTGCCAGCATGCCTGCAGGCGCTGAACTGTGCAAGCCTTTGCCTTTTCTGGGTGAGTTTCCTTCTCAGACGCGCCGGCATTGAATTTTCAGGCCCAGTTTTTTAGATCAAGGGTTTACACCAATTTTCTAATTATTTGGTCTGACCTTATTATTGGTTGACTTTAAATTCCACACAAAT
The DNA here is from genome assembly GCA_031411175.1 of Rhodoferax sp. GTDB lineage: Bacteria > Pseudomonadota > Gammaproteobacteria > Burkholderiales > Burkholderiaceae_C > JANYCG01. Next base: position 4,366 of record JANOAP010000418.1, read on the forward strand.
TTGTTCGTTTGTCTTAGTTCGCTGCCTGGAGTCCGAACCCATGCTCACCCTGAAACTTCATTTCCTCACTTGCAAGTCGCTTTCGGATGGCCATGTGAAGCCCTCGTTCCTGGCGGGTTCGATAGCCAGATTCGCGGGCGCAGTGAGCTTCGCGCTTTGGTTGATGTGCGCTGGCAGCATGTCCTGGGCGCAAACTGCGTCGGATGTTTTCCCCTCCCGTCCAATTCACATCGTCGTTCCGTTCGGGCCTGGAAGCGGCACCGACGTCGCTACCCGTCTTTTGGGTCAGCAGCTTGAATCTGGACTGAAGCAGAGCGTCATTACCGAAAATCGGCCTGGGGCCAGCGGGTCTATTGCAGCTTCGGCGGTAGCACGGGCGGCACCTGATGGGTACACGCTTTTGATGGGGACCAACTCGACTCACGGTGCCAACTCGGGACTGTTCGCCAAACTGCCCTACGATCCGATTCGTGATTTCGTACCTATCGGCTTGGTGGGGGTCTTTTCGAGCTTTCTGGTGGTCAACCCCACTCTTCCCATACGTACCCCGGCAGAACTAGTGGCCTACGGCAAAGCCAACCCCAAGGCGCTTAGCTTCGCCGCCGGCAATACGTCAAGCCTGATCATGGGTGAAATGTTTGCCCGGAATACCGGCATTGAAATGCTACGAGTGCCGTATGCAAGTAACCCGGCAGGTTTGACGGACGTCATTGCGGGCCGCGTCTCAGTCATGTTTCCAGATATGTCGTCAAGTCTGGCGCACGTGAAGTCGGGGTCTGTCCGCGCCCTTGCGGTGGTGACCCTGGGCGAGCGCAGCCCCCTTGCACCTGAACTCCAAACCGTTGCGGAAACTGTGGTCCCAAATTTCCATTTCGTGGGATGGGTGGGTCTGTTCGCGCCCGCCGGCACCCCGCCAGCTATTGTGTCCAGGCTGTCAGCAGAACTGCAAAAAGCGGTCGCAACACCCGAGGTCGGCCGCCGGTTACAGCAGTTGGGCGCAGACGCCAAATGGATGGCGCCGACCGACTTCAGGGCTTTTGTGAGCAGTGAAGTGGGCCGACTACCCAAAATTCTTGCGGACATTGGTGTGCAGCCGCAGTAACCCATGCCATTGCATCCTGTCATTCAATCCGCATTGGCATCGGCTGCAGCAATGCAGCCCTACAGCGCTATGCCAATTGCGCAAGCGCGGGAGCAGGCGAAACGCGCTTATCCCGCGGTCGCGTGCCCTGTCGAAGTCAAAGTGGTGCAGAACCTGCAGATTCCCGGTCCCGGTGGCTCGCTGAGTCTGCGCATTTACCAACCGTTTGGCGTTGGCCCCCATCCAGTCGTTGTCTTTTTTCACGGCAGTGGCTTCGTCGTGCTGGATCTGGACACACATGACGATATTTGCCGCCGTCTGTGCACGGGCAGTTCCTGTGTCGTCGTTTCGGTGGACTATCGCCTTGCGCCCGAACACAAGTTTCCGGCGGCGCCGGACGACTGTCTCGCAGCCACCCGCTGGGTCGCAGATCACGCTGAGCAATTCGAAGGTGACTCCACCAGGATGGCAGTGGCTGGAGACAGCGCCGGTGGGTGCCTCGCAGCGGTAACAGCATTGAGAATTCGGGATGAAGGTGGCCCCAAGCTGCTGGGGCAATTGCTGTGGTACCCCGTGACCGACTACCCCTCACAACCAACCGGCTCCTACAAGTCCTTCGCCTCTGGATTCGGCTTGACTGATGCCGGCATGCAATGGTTTTGGGACCAGTACCTTCATGACTCTGCGTCTGCAGATCATGGATACGCATCGCCCTTGCGCATGCGTGAGTCGAAAGGTCTTCCAAGCGCTTATGTGGCGGTAGCCGAGTTCGATGTATTGCGTGACGAGGGCGAAGCCTTTGCGCGTCGCCTCATGGACGCGGAGGTCTCCACTGAAACCCGTCGATGGACCGCCATGAACCATGGCTTCTTGAAATACGCCGGGGTGATTGAAGAGGCTGACGAAGCTATCGCCGATGCCTGCAGGTGGCTCAGGCGGGTGCTTCTCATCCATACCGACAGACAAGGCCATTGAAACCCATGCTGGACATCACACCCGTCAGTGTTCCCAAAGCGGCCGACGTTTTGGCCGGGATCCTGCGCGAGAAAATTCTGGAGGGCGAATTACTCGAAAGCATGGACCTTCCGAATGAACGGGATCTAGGCGCCCAGTCAGGTCTTTCCCGTGCGTCGGTGCGAGAGGCGTTGCGCATTCTGGAAGGTGAAGGATTGATTACGACCCGAATAGGGCGCAATGGCGGCTCGGTGGTGATGCGCCCAACAAGTGCGACGATTGAACGCTCAGTCGCAATCTTCATTCGTGGTCAACGCATCCGCTTTGAAGCCGTGCTTGAAACCCGCGCTGCCATCGAACCCCCATCGGCTCGCTTTGCCGCATTGCACAGGACGGAGTCTGATCTGGAGGACATGGAGAAATGCCATGCCAAATTGATTCAAGCTTCTCAGGCCGGAGATCTGTCAGCCTATGTCAGGGCAAATCTGGATTGGCATGTGCAGGTCGTTCGAGCCAGCCACAACGAACTCCTGATTGCGTTCATCGTCGCTGTGTCGCAATCGATCTACCTGGCCACCGATCTGGAAGGTTTCAACTCCGCCACTGTCCGCAACGCCGTGATACAGGCGCATCGAAAGGTGATGGATGCCATACGTGCGCAGGATGCTGAAGCGGCAGCCCGGCGTATGGGACGCCACGTCAGTGCCTATATCACTGAAGTGCAAGGCACTCGGGAACAACTTAACGGCACTTTGCCGAAGGAGCATTAATGGCTGGTCTAGTAGGAATCGACGTCGGTGGCACGTTCACCGATCTCTATTATTCGGGAGACGCAACGCGTTCTCACCGCATCCTGAAAGTGCCTTCGACGCCGCAGGACCCTTCCATCGGAATGATCGAATCGTTGCGCGCTGCGGGCCTCGGTGCCGATGAACTCGACGCGATTCTGCATGGAACGACCATCGCGACCAATGCCGTAATCGAGCGCCGTGGTGCCCGCTGTGCGCTGGTCACGACACGGGGATTCCGGGATCTGCTGGAGCTGGGTCGGCGCGACCGGCCCACCATGTACGGACTGGAGGGCACACACGAGCCGATGGTGCCGCGCGACCTGCGATTCGAGGTCGACGAGCGCCTGGATCATGAGGGCAAGGTGGTGCGACCACTGGATGAGGCGGGCCTGCGCCTGATCGGTGCAGCGCTTCTCGAACTTGAGGTCGAGTCGGTCGTCATCTCGTTCATGCACGCCTATGCCAATACAGACCATGAGGACCGCGCGCGCGCGATCCTCGCCGGAATCAATCCCAAGTGGGAGCTGGTAACCGCCACCTCCGTCGTGCGCGAGTACTATGAGTTTGAGCGCACCAGTACAGCTGTCGTGCAGGGCTATCTGCAGCCCCTGGTAGCCCGCTACGCAACAAACCTGGCTCGCAAGTTGCATGAATGGGGATTCGACCGCGAAGTCGCCATCATGCAATCCAATGGCGGTGTGGCACCACTTCGCCAGCTTGGGCAGCGGGCGGCCTACATCGTGCGTTCTGGCCCGGCGGCCGGGGTTACAGCTGCAGCGCGCATCGCAGCCGAAGCGGGCTTCAGCCATGTCATCACGGGTGACATGGGCGGCACCAGCTTCGACGTCGCGGTGGTCATTAATGGCAAGCCCGATGTGGCCGACCTGACTAATCTGGACTTTCGAATCCCTCTGCGCTTGCCGATGATCGATGTGCACACCATTGGGGCCGGCGGCGGAAGCATCGCACACCTCGACCGTGGCGGCATGCTGATGGTGGGGCCACGCAGCGCTGGCGCTGCACCCGGCCCTGTGGCTTATCGCCGCGGAGGCACCGAACCCACAGTGACAGACGCCAACGTGGTGCTGGGCCGCATTAACCCGGAAAGCCGTATGAACGGCAAAGACTCGACGCTGGATGTCGAAGGGGCGCGCAGGGCAGTCGCTGATCTCGGCAAAAAAATGGACCTCTCGATGGAAGCGGCCGCCGAGGCCATCCTGGCGGTTGTCAACCAGCGCATGGCGGGACGCATGCGGCTGATGTCGATCGAGCGTGGACTTGACCCAAGAGACTTCGCATTGGTGGCCTTTGGTGGCGCCGGTCCATTGCATGGTGGCGCGTTGATTCGCGAGGTGGGTGTGACCACCATGCTGGTGCCACTGTATCCGGGTGTGCTGTGCGCCCTGGGATGCGTCTATGCTGATTTGCGGTACGACCTGTCCCAGACACTGGAGAAGCGTGTCGACCGTCTGGAAGCCGGGGCCCTCGACGCAATCATTAAGCGCCAGCGCGAGCAAGGTGACTCACAGCTTAAAGAAGCGTTGGTACCAGTGGATAAAGTCACCATCACCCATACTGCCGACATGGCATACCAGGGCCAGATCCACTCGCTGTCGGTCCCGATCGAGTCGGGTTGGGACGCAGCCCGGCTGGAGCGCGCGTTCAACGACACCTACCGGGACAAGTTTGGCAACACGCTGGACAACATGCCTGTAGTGATCGTGAACCTGCGCACCATTGTGGTGGGCAACCGATCCAATAGCCCACTTCCAATGGCGCCAGCCCCCGGAAGCGGCAGCCCCAAACCCATCTCACGCCGACCTGTTCACTTCGGCAAGGCATGGCATGACACGCCGGTTTTCTCGCGCGACGCATTCGCACCAGGAATGACGCTAGATGGCCCGGCGATCGTCGAGCAAAGCGATACCACGACCGTGATCGAACCTGACATGACGGTGGTAGTTGACAAAAATGGCAACCTCCTTGTGAAGGTGAAATGATGGACCCAGTCACTCTTGCCGTCGTGCGCGGCAGCCTCGAGCAAATTGCTGATGAAATGGATTTGCATCTGATCCACGCTGCAATTTCCCCGATCATTTCCGAAACCAACGACTGCGCCAATGGCATATTTCACCCGGTGACCGGTGAGACCATTGCACAGGGTCGTTACGGCTTGCCCGTGTTCCTGGCCTACATGCAATTCACGGTACAGAAGGTGATCGAGCTGGCCAATGCCGATGGCGGCTTCAAGCCCGGCGATATGTGGATCATGAATGACACTTACCTGGGTGGCAGCCATCTGCAGGACGTGCAGATCATCGCGCCGGTATTTGCCGGGGGAGAACTTTTCGCCGTGATGGCCACCACCGGTCACTGGATGGATATGGGGGGCAACGTGCCAGGCGGCTGGGCACCACGCGCCACCGAAATCCACCAGGAAGGCATTGTCATACCGCCGGTCAAGCTGTATGACGAGGGCAAATTGAACAAGGCGCTGGTGGCGATGTTCCGGGCCAATGTGCGTCTTCCCAATGAAATTACCGGTGACATGATGGCCATGGTCAACGTGTTCTCGGTGGGTTCCCGGGGCATCGAAGCGATGGTGAAGCGTTACGGGCGTGCGCTGCTGTCGGACTGTCTCAACGAAATGATCGCCTATTCGGAGCGGCAGATGCGCTCCTACATCGCGGAGCTGACCGACGGCACCTACACATTTGAAGACTTCATCGACAACGATGGCATCAACGACACGCCCATGCGGGTGGCGCTCGCCGTCACCGTCAAGGGTGACCAGATGCACTTTGACTTCGCAGGCACCGACCCGAAGGCGACGGGGCCGATGAACATGTCACGCAACACCACACTGTCTTCAGTTTATGTGGCGATCAAGCACATTTTCCCCGATGTACCGGTCAACGGCGGCACCTTCCGGCCCATCAGTTTCAACATCCCGGACGGCACCATGCTGGCAGCCGAATATCCCTCGCCGTGTGGCGGCTACCTAGAACCCATGGGTCGCGTCATTGACGTAGTGTTTGGTGCAATGTCCAAGGCGCTGCCCGACAAGGCACCGGCGGCCTTCTTCGGCACCATCGGCGTCGTCTCGATCAGCGGTACGCATCCCAAAAGCGGCAGCTATTTTGTGGGCGTCTTTCCTTACCCAGGAGGTTATGGGGCGACGCATGCCAGCGATGGCCTGATCAACGGCACACCGCCGCAATCCATGGCCAACTTCATGTCACTGGAGATGTCGGAGCATCGCTTCCCTATCCGGTTTGATCATTTTCGCATCCGTGACGACTCGGGTGGCGCGGGTTGGCACCGGGGTGGCTGTGGTACCGAATACGGCTTCACCGCCTTGTCCGACACGATTGTGTCGGTACTGGGTGACCGGGTGGACTACGCGCCCTTCGGCGTCAATGGCGGCGGCGGCGCGCAGGCCAGCCGTGTCGAGTTCGTCACAAGCGGAAAGACCTGGGTTCCGGAAATGCGCAGCAAACAGGAAAAAGAGCCGCTCCGCGCCGGTGATGCATTACGGACCGCGTCGCCCGGCGGCGGGGGTTTCGGGCGGGCGCTGGAGCGTGAGCTTCCGATGGTTGAGCGTGATCTGAATCGGGGCTATGTGAGCCGATTGACCGCCGAAACAGTTTACGGCGTCGTAGTGGCCGAATCCACACAAGGCGCTGCCGGAAATATGCGCTACCGGCTGGACGAGGCCGCCAGCATCCAGCGCCGCGCACAAATGAAAACCGGCGTATCCGCCTGACGCGGGGCCCAAATCAGGACACAAGGAGAACACGATGAGCAGTCTGGACAGTTCAGGAAGTTGGGAGTTGCCCGAGGAGTTGCGCATGTTGCGGGACACCATCCGGCGCTTCATGAAAGAAGAGGTCAAACCGGTTGAGGACAAGTTGCCACACGATGCCTACACGCCTGAGGCTGCAGACCTGGCCCGGCTGCAGAAGAAGGCCCGCGACCTCGGACTCTGGTGTTTCGAGACGCCGGCGGAGCACGGTGGCGCAGGGCTGAGCCTGCTGGGCCAGTGCGTGGCTGCGGAAGAAGCCGCCAAATGCCGCATGGGCGCCTACATTGCCGGATGCGGGGCGTTCGGCTTTGACCCGCCCGTGGTGATATGGAAGGGCACGGAACATCAGCAACGCTTCGCCCGCGAGGATATGGCCAACGGCACCAAGGCTTTCGTTGCCATCAGTGAGCCCAGTGGCGGGTCAGACCCCGGCCGCGCGATTCAGGCGCGGGCCGAACGCAAAAGCGACCGCTATGTGATCAACGGCACCAAAATCTGGATCTCGGGCGCTGGCATGGCCAAGTGGGGCATCGTATTTGCGCGCGTGGGTGAGAGCAAAGGCCGCGACGGCATCACCAGTTTCGTCGTCGACAAGAGCAAGCCGGGCATCAGCCTGTCCCGGATCCCCGTGATCCGCTCCTACTCGCCTTACGAGGTGCACTTTGACAACTACGAGGTGCCGATGGAGGACCGACTGGGCGACGAAGGCAAGGGCTTTTCGTTTGCGGAGGAATGGCTGATTCACGCCCGTCCACCTTATGCAGCAGCGACGATAGGCATCGCGCAGGCAGCGCTGGAACTGGCCATTGAATGGGCCACGCAGCGCAAGGTGTTCGGCAGTACGTTGGCCGAGAAACAAGCCATCCAGTGGATGATCGCTGACTCGGAAATCGAGATGCGGGCAGCCCGCCTGTTGGTCTACCAGGCCGCCTGGAACGCAGACATGGGTCGTGATATCAAGATTGACGCGTCGATCGCCAAGGTTTATGGCACCGAAGTGGCGGGTCGCGTGGTGGACCGGTGCATTCAGATTTTTGGCGGTATGGGCGTGGCTCAGGAGCTGCCGCTGGAGCGCTGGTACCGCGAGTTGCGGATCAAGCGTATTGGCGAGGGCCCCTCCGAAGTGCACCGAATGGTGATCGCCCGCGATCTGCTGGGCGGCAAACGGGCGATGGGCTGACCATGGCAATCGATTTCCAGGTATCCGATGAGGGCATCGCTCTCATCACCATCAACCGCCCGGAGCGGCTCAACGCGATGGATGCCGAGCACTACCTCGGCCTGTCACAGGCCTGGTGCACGGTGCGTGATGATCCCGCCATCCGGGTTGCGATTATTACCGGTGCCGGCGAGAAGTCCTTCACGACGGGTGCAGACATCAAGAGCTTTCTCACCGCGCCGACTGATCTGTCGGAGATGTGGCTGACGCAGCGCGATCAATTGCTCAACCGCGGCCTCGAAGTCTGGAAACCCATCATTGCAGCCGTCAATGGCTACTGCCTTGGAGGCGGCATCACACTGATGCTGGCCACGGACATCCGTATCGCGGTACCGCACGCCACATTCAACCTGGCAGAGGTGAAGCGAGGCGTCATCCCCGGCAACGGTGGCACGCAGCGCGTGCTGGACCAGTTGCCCTATCCGATTGCGATGGAGATGCTGCTCACCGGCGACATGATGGACGCTGAAACAGCCGCGCGCTGGGGCCTGATCAACAAGGTAGTTCCCAAAGAACAGCTACTCGATACCGCCTACGAATACGCCAGAAAAATCGCCGCCAACGCTCCACTGGCCGTACAGGCGGCCAAGGAGCTCGCCGTACGCAGTCGTGAAATGGACCGTGCGACCGGCCTGCGCTTCGAGGCGGTGATCAACCGGATGCTGTTCATGACGGAAGACGCCAAAGAAGGCCCCGCAGCCTTCGCTGCCAAACGCCCACCGCAATTCAAGGGACGTTGAGGATGACCGCCCGCTACCCCCTTGAAGGTGTCACCGTGGTGGATCTGGGCCAGATCTACAACGGGCCCTATTGCACCTTCCTGATGGCGATGGCGGGTGCGCGCATCATCAAGATCGAGGCCAAGGGCGGGGAGAACCTGCGTCGGCGCAGTGTGGTGGGCGGCGCGGCTCTGCCCTTCGCCATGCTGAATTCAAACAAGACCTTCGCAACCCTCAATCTCAAGACCGAGCGTGGTCGCGAGTTGCTGTGTGCGATGGTTAAGAAGGGCGATGTGTTGGTGGAGAACTTCGCACCCGGCGCCATGGAGCGCCTGGGCGTGGGTTACGACACGCTGAGCCAGATCAACCCGCGCCTGATTTACGGTTCCGGCTCGGGCTTCGGGCGTTCCGGTCCGAACATGAAATATCCGGCCATGGACCTGACCGTGCAAGCCATCTCGGGCATCATGAACGTGACGGGTTACCCGGATCGCCCACCCGTCAAGGCCGGGCCGGCCATTGGGGATTTCATGGGCGGCGTGCACCTGTATGGCGCCATCATGACAGCGCTGTATGAGCGCGAGAGGACGGGGGTCGGACGGCTGGTTGAGGTGTCAATGCAGGAGGCTGTGTACGCATCACTGGCCTCCAACCTTGGCCTGCACCACAGCATGGGCAACAGCGTTCCGCCGCGCACCGGTAACCGCCACGGCGGCCTGGCCGAAGCACCCTACAACGTCTACCCGACATCAGACGGCCACATTGCCATCATCTGCGTCAGTGAGGCCCACTGGAAAGCGCTCCTGAAGGCCATGCAGCGCGAAGACCTGCTGACCGATTCACGCTTCGCCAGCCTGAAGCTGCGTGTCGAGAATATGGACGACGTCGACGAACTGGTGGCGGAATTCACGGCACAGCACGCCAAGAAATCGCTGTTTGACCTGCTGATGAGTCACCGGGTACCTTGTGCGCCAGTGCGTGATCTTGATGAGGTGGTCAACGACGAACACATGCACGCGCGCCGTGCCCTGGAATGGGTGGAGCACCCGATGTACGGGCGGGTCTGCCTGCCTAACTCGCCGATGCGCTACGACGGCGTCGAGCCGATCGAACTCCGCCCCAGCGGGGAGCTGGGGCGTGACAACCACGAGGTCTACGGCGACTGGCTAGGTCTGTCCGTGGACGAAATAGCAGATCTCTTGACCGAGGAAGTGATTTAGAGATGACAAATAACCTCAGCGGCAAAGTCGTCATCGCCGGCATCGGCCACACGGCCTTCGGCAAGCTGCCCGGGCGGAGCACGGTATCACTCAACGTCGAAGCGATCCGCAAAGCGCTGGTCGACGCGGGCGTCAACCCGCATCAAGTCGATGGGCTGATGGTCAAGGCGCCTACATCCAAGTTTGAAATGATGTATGCGCAAAAGCTGGCCGAGGCCCTGGGCATGCAGCCGCGCATAGGTGGTGTCTACGACCACGGCGGTGCCAGCAACATCAGCATGATCAGCTACGCCACGATGGCCATCGAGGCTGGCCAGTGCGAAATTGCCGTGGTGTCGCTGGCCGACAACCCTGCCACCGGTACCCGTCAGGCCTATGAGAAGTCTTATGGCGACGATGGGAGCGGTTTGTACGGCTGGTTTGGGACACCGGCTGGCTACGCGATGATTGCGCAGCGGCACATGGCCCAGTACGGCACGACCAGCGACCAGCTCGGAGCGATTGCCGTTGCTTGCCGCAAGCATGGCGCAGCCAATCCGCATGCACAGTTACGCAAGCCGCTAACGCTGGCGCAATACCGGGAGTCCCGGCTGATCGTCGAGCCTCTGCGCCGCGACGACTGCTGCCTGGTTTCCGATGGCGCAGCGGCTGTTGTGCTGATGAGCGCGAAGAAAGCCGCCGAACTCAAGGTCGCTAAGCCTGTCCCCGTTCTGGGTTTCGGCCAGGGGCAGACGTCCTGGGATGTCGCTCTGCGCCCGGACCTGACCACGACAGCGGCCAAGGTTTCTGCACAGACTGCTTTCACCATGGCGGGCCTGCGCCCCGTCGACATGGATGTGGCCCAGATTTACGACTGCTTCACCATCGCAGTGTTAATGACACTGGAAGACTACGGCTTCTGTGCGAAAGGTGAGGGCGGCCGCTTCGTGCTGGACGGCCGCATTGAGCTTGGCGGCACGCTTCCCATCAACACCTCGGGCGGGCTGTTGTCAGAAACGGGCATGCCGGGCTTGCAACTGGTGATGGAGGGCGTGCGTCAAATGCGTGGCGACTCGGTCAACCAGGTTCAAGGGGCCGGCAAGTGCGTCATCAGCAACCAGGGCGGCATCATGCATACGCATGCCACCCTGATCCTCGGCCAATAAGGACTGCGCCATGAGCGAAACCGAATCCGATATTCATGCACCAGGACCCGACATCACGGACCTGAACCGGCCCTACTGGGAAGGCTTGAAGGAGGGCATGCACCAGTACCAGCGTTGCAACGCCTGCGGGCATAACTGGCTGCCCGCGAGAAGCGAATGCCCAGGCTGCCTGGGTGACGCGTGGTCATGGAAGCGAGCTGGTGGAAAGGCAAGGCTCGTCAGCTGGGTCGTCTATCGCATGGCCTACCACGCCTCATTTGCCAAACGCCTGCCTTATACCGTAGCCGTCGTCGAACTGGAGGAAGGGCCACGCATGTTCAGCAACATCGTGGGTGCCGATGCCTCTGCCCTGAAGATCGACATGCCACTGCGCATGGTCATTGAGGATGAAGGCGGAACCGCCGTAGCGCGGTTCACGCCCGCCTGATCGCGGCCATTCATCGACAGATCGACAAACGTCCGGAGACACTCATGCAACGCAAATACTTCCTGACCAGCGCCTTCGTCGGCCTATGGCTGGCCTCAACGGGTGTCCAGGCACAGGCGCCGACCTTCCCGTCCAGACCATTGAAGATTGTGGTGCCTACGTCGGCCGGCAGCGGATCGGACACGACTGCTCGTTACTTTGCCGAGCAGTTGGCCACTGTGCTCGGCCAGCCGGTACTGGTTGACAACAAGCCCGGTGCCAACGGAGTGATTGCCGCCATGGCCGTCAAACAGGCCCCCGCTGATGGTTACACCATTTTCCTGGGGACCAACACCCACATGGCCGTGAACCCGTCCGTGGTTAAAGACATTCCGTACGACGGCATCAAGGATTTCAGACCCGTGACAGGCATCGCGCGGGGCATGATGCTTTTCGTGACGCCGGGGAGCTCGAAAATTGGCTCTGTTCCCGAACTCGTCAGTGCAGCCAAGGCTTCCGCGCAACTGCTCAATGCAGGTAACTACACCGCAGGCTTCCGCCTGTCTGCGGAATGGTTTGCCAGCCTATCGGGCACCAAATACGTCCATGTCCCCTACCGTGGCGCTCCCGAGGTCTTCAACGCGCTGCTTGGCAACCAGCTTGACTGGGCGGTCAGTGACCTGATTGCGGCCATGCCGCAAGTCAAGGCCGGCAAGTTGCGCGGTGTTGCGGTGTCTGGCGAAAAGCGCCATGCGGACTACCCGGATATTCCCACGATCAAGGAAAGTGGTTACCCGGACTACGTCAATTACACGTGGACATCGATGTACATCCGCTCGGAAACGCCCGACGCGGTGACAAACCGTCTGGTCGATACCATGCAAAAAATCTTGGCCACTCAAGGCGCCAGGGACTTCATCACCAA
>JANOAP010000419.1:0-2815 GCA_031411175.1 Rhodoferax sp.
ACGCGCACGGCGGCACCATCGTTGACCCAACCTTCGTCGCTCCACGCCGCATAGATCCTGCTGCGCTCGGTTATGGCTTGCAGCACCTTGCGGTTGGCACCGCCGCGAATGGAGTTGGTGGCCACCAGACCCGCTGCGCCGAGACCATTTGTGTCAATGGCTTTGAGCGCCTTGGCAAACCAATAGCACACCAAGTCAGCACCACCTGGCACGCTGGGCGCGTACACGGTGTCGAGCGCTCGCGTGTAATCTTCACCCAACTCGCGACGCTTGCGGCTCACCCCCAAAAACGGCGGATTCCCAATCACCACACTCGCCTTGGGCCACGCGGCTTCGACAGGCTCAGCCCGAACGGATGCCGCCTCAGCCCCAATGGATGCCGGCTGTCCCACCCCCGAACCAGCTTGGATGTCGCTGCGGGGTGTGGGTGGGGCGGAGGTCGGGGGGGGCGATTTCAAAAAGCGAAGCGTATGAGCCCCCGGCATCTGCCTCGCCCGCGCCCCGGAGCCCCGGTCAACTCCTTCGACAAGCTCAGGACGAACGGAATTTGCTTCAAGCAAAACTGAAGTTGGTGCAGCCCAGGTCAGCAACGCATCCCGGCACTCAATATGATCCAGTGGCTCCAAAACAGGGTTCGTCTTGAAGTCGTACCCATGCGCCATACGCCACTGCAACTCGCCAATCCACACCGTGACTCGCGCCAACTCGGCCGCGTATTCGTTCAGCTCAATGCCCAGCACGTTGTGCGGCCCGGTGACCAGATCGGCCTCGCGGTCCAGCCCCAGCGCCGCGCCGTCCAGGTGGCTGCGGTGCTCGATGTCCTTCAGCGCCTTCAAGCCCAGAAACAGAAAGTTGCCACTGCCACAGGCCGGGTCCAGCACCCGGTAGTCCTTGAGCTGCTCCAGCCACACCACAAACTGGGCCTTGGCTAGCTTGGATTTTTGGTCACCTTTGCGGGTGCTTTTGGCCATTAGCCCCCGTATATCTTGCTTCACAAGCTCCCATTTTTGTAGCAAAGGGCGAATCAGAACCGGCTCCACAATCCGCATGATCGTGGCCGGGTCGGTGTAGTGCGCGCCCAGCTGGCTGCGCTTGCTCGGGTCCAGACCGCGTTCAAACAGCGTGCCAAAAATGGACACATCAATGGCCGACCAATTCAGCGCGGCGGCATTGCGCAGCTCGGTCATGTCCAGAATCGTGAGCGGCGGTACCTTGATCTTCTTGAACAGGCCGCCGTTGAACCACGGAATATCGTCGTTGCCATACAGGCCACCATCGCGCATCACCGTGAACAGATTGTTCAGGCCCGCGGCCAGCTTGTCACTGGTCAGCTTGCGGTTGTTCACCAGCCCCTCAAACATGCGCCCCGGCAGCAGGCCCACGTCTTCGGCAAAAAAGCAGAACAGGCACTGCGTCAAAAAATGGGCGACCTCATCCGCATCGCCACCGCGCTTGCGCAAGCCTTCGGCAAGCAGGGCAAAACTCCTGGCGGCGGCTTCGGTGATGTCGCGGCTGGTCTTCTTGGGGCGAAAGCTTTCCGGGTCCAGCCACATGCGGCGCAGCAGGGCCTGCTTCTCGGGCTGGTCCAGCTCATGCAGCAACACAGTGTGCACTTCAGACGGGTGGCCGTTGAACTGCGTGTGGATGCGAATCGTGAGACGGTCACACACCACCAGCAGGGGCGGGTTGCTCAGTGCCAGGCTGTAGGTCAGCAACTGCTTGAGGGCCGTGTCCAGATTTTTGCCCGGTGCCTTGTTCTCCCACGCGAAGTGGTTGCGCTTGAACACATCGGCATACCCGCGTGCCTCGCCCAGCACCAGGGTGTCCTGCTCAAAAATATAGTCACCTTCGCTACCCGGCGTGGGTACACCCAGCAGCGCGCACAAATCCATGAAGTGCGGCTGCGCGCCCTGGCGTTCGTTAAGGTCAAACGCCGGGCCGCCGGGGCCCCATTTGGTGATGAAGGATTGTGGTGTCACACAGTATTTCCTGAATCGCTATTGTGAGGTACTGATTTTCTTCAGCTGATATAGCGCATCCAGTGCTTCACGCGGGCTCAAGGCATCGGGGTTGATGGCATCCAGCGCTTTCTCCACCGCGCTGGCGGCAGCCTGCTCGGCAGCCGGTGGCGGCGCAAACAAATCCACCTGTGCCTGCGCGTCCTGCGCGCCTGCCTCCAGCGCGCTTAACGCGTGGCGTGCATGGTTGACCACCGCCGCAGGCATGCCCGCCAGGCGCGCCACCTGGATGCCGTAGCTCTTGCTGGCCGGGCCGGCCTGTATCTCGTGCAGAAAGACAATGTCTTGCCCCGACTCGGCGGCGCTCACGTGCACGTTCATGGCGGCGTGGTGTTTGGCGGGGAACTCGGTCAGCTCGAAGTAGTGGGTGGCAAACAGCGTGAAGGCCTGGGTTTTGTCGTGCAGTTGCGCGGCAATGGCGCTGGCCAGGGCCAGGCCGTCGAAGGTGGAGGTGCCGCGGCCAATCTCGTCCATCAGCACCAGCGAGTTGGGAGTGGCGGTGTGCAAGATCTGCGCGGCCTCGGTCATCTCCAGCATGAAGGTGGACTGGGCATTGGCCAGGTCATCCGCTGCGCCAATGCGGGTGTGGATGGCGTCCATCGGCCCCAGGCGGCAGGCGCTGGCCGGCACATAGCTGCCCATGCTGGCCAACAGCACAATCACCGCAATCTGGCGCATGTAGGTGGACTTGCCGCCCATGTTGGGGCCGGTGATGATCTGCATGCGCTGCTTGCCGCCCAGGCGGGTGTCGTTGGCGATGAAAGAACCACGGCTAATTTCTGCCAGCCGCATCTGCA
>JANOAP010000420.1:0-16838 GCA_031411175.1 Rhodoferax sp.
GTCCAACATCGTGGAAAAGGCCATGGGTTCCATCGTCAAAAGTGGCTCGGTGCCCATCACCGGCGTGCTGGCACCGGGTGAAAAGCTCAAGCGAAAAGGGCTCAATGGACGGTTGATTTATGCGGCTACACCCGCCAGTGATTTCATCTGCGGCACGCTGCAACTGGCAGCCGGCATGAACCTGCATGTGTTCACCACCGGGCGCGGCACGCCCTATGGCCTGGCCGAAGTGCCCGTGATCAAGGTAGCCACCCGCACTGACCTGGCGCGCCGCTGGCATGACCTGATGGATGTGAACGCGGGCACCATCGCCGACGGCACATCCACCATTGAAGACGTGGGCTGGGAGCTGTTCACGCTGATGCTCGACGTAGCCAGTGGCCGCAAAAAAACCTGGGCTGAACACTGGAAGCTGCACAATGCGCTGGTGTTGTTTAACCCGGCACCGGTGACCTGACGAACACCTCTTGATGAGCGTGTCCACGGAGGTAAAGCATGCATATTCCGCACCGCGTGACCTTGTGGGCCACACTTGGCCTGCTCACACTCATCGGGGGCGTCCAGGCTCAACCGGACGTCTGGCCCGTCAAACCGATTCGCATCCTGGTGCCATCCGCACCCGGTGGTGCCTACGACAAAGCCATCCGCCCGCTGGCACTGGAGATGTCGGTCACCCTCAAACAGCCCATCATCATTGAAAACCGTCCAGGTGCGGGCAACATCGTCGCCACCCAAACCGGTGCCAGGGCCGCGCCCGACGGCTACACCTTGACGATGACCGGGATGATGAACACAGTAGCCGCCGGTATTTATGACAACCTGCCCTTCGATATCCTTAACGATTTCGTCCACATTGGCGCGATTTCGGGCGGGCCGCAATGGCTGGTGGTACGTAGCGACGCAGGCTTCGATTCGTTGGCTGAAATGATTCAGAAAGCCAGACGTGATCCTGGTGGCGTTACGTACGCTACGTCGGGTACCGGCAGCACTGGGCATTTGATGATGGAGCTTTTGCAGCGTGAGACGGGTATCAAACTCACCCACGTGCCCTACAAAAGTGGTGCACCTGCCTTGCAAGACGTGCTCGCGGGTGTCATGCCTGTGGCAATGATTCCGCCTACTGCGGTAGGGCCCCACGTGAAGTCCGGCAAGCTCAGGGTTCTCGCAGCCTCGACCGAGGAGCGCAGCAGAAAGCATCCAGAGATACCGACCTTTGCAGATCTGGGCTACAAGCAGCTAACCGTTAGCGCCTGGGCCGGCCTGTCCGCGCCAAAAAACACGCCGGAAGCCGTAGTCCGCAGGCTGAGCGCCGCATTGAACGCCAGCCTGGCCAAGGCACACATTGCCCAGGGCTTCGAACTGGAAGGTATGGTCCCGATGAGCATGAGTTCCGAGGAATACACGAGGCTCATGCAAAGTGACTTCGAACGCTGGGGAAAGCTCACTCGCAGCCTGAATTTAAAGGCCGAATGAACCACCCAGCGAAACCCCGATGACCCTCTCGCTGCAAAGCTCACCAGGGCTACATGCTCAATTGACTGTACAGGTGTAGTTCGACGACAGATTCCCACCTGAAGCCGCAGCACCGACATACTTGGCGTAGCTGCCATAGCGGCACATTGGCTTGGATGCAACGACGGCGTAAGGCGGGAGAGCCTGCGTGTTCGTCATGACTGGTGCGTCACCCGGATTGACACCATTCACAACCCAGTTGTCGATCATCGCCGTTAAATCGCTGTGCCCCGCCGTCCCATAAGTGGGGGCATTCGCGGTGCCGGCATTCAATCCCGCTGATGTGTGCGGCAAGCCGGCCGCGCCATACGCAGCGAAGAACTGGTTCACCTTGGTGCTGCCCATTTTCGAGACCACTGCATCGTAGTAATCGAAACCTGTCTGCGGGCTATTTCCCTTGTCAGAAAGATTTTGACGCATGATGAGCTTTCCACCTCGGGCATAAAACGCCGTCAAGTCTGGATCCGTCATATCCATCATGTCTGACAATTGCTGCACTCGTGTCTGATAGGCCGATGGAACATACGTCAATGGATTGAGGTTTGGATCCCCAGTCACAAAGTACCGGACAAAGCCGCCGCCGATGTTGTAGCTGCGGCTGGCGCCAACCGCATCCGGATTTGACGTGGGAGCGACCGGCGTACCGGTGCCGACGATCCATGGATCATAAGCCCCGGGAACACCCTCACTGCCGTAAAGATAGCCGGGGTAAGAGTTGAGATTGTTGGCCAGAGAAAACGGAAACAACTGCCCCGAGTACAAGAAGCGCACCGTGGCAAGCTGCGCGTCAGACAGACAGGTAGCCCCCTCATCCGCGCCTGTAGGGCAACGTTTCAGCGCAATCGCAGCATCAGCCAGAGGCCTGCAGGCCCTGGTATTGCTCACCACCTGGTCTTGAATTCCGTCCAGCGCGTCACAGGCACCCACAACGGTGTCGTGAACCAACTGGGTTTTGCCGCCCAGCCAACTGCCCGGTGTGCTCTGCACAACGCCAACGCTGAGTTGGTAGTGCCACAAACCGATCAGACGAATAACCGGGTCCACAGCAACAATGCCATCGAAGTCTGCCGGGTACCGTTGCGCCATCAACAGGCCTTCCCGCCCCCCTTCGGAACCACCCATGTAATAGGCTTTCTGCGCTTTCTGGCCGTAAAAGGCAAGGCTGAGTTGAACGCCGACGTCGCGCGTTTTTTTGTAAGACGCGTAGGCGTAGTTTGTCAGCGCTTCTGCATTTGACGCGAAGGCATAGGCGTTGGCACCCGTTGCGGTCTGGTGGCCGGAATCAGTTCCCAGCGTCACATAGCCTCGCGTCAAGGGCAGGGGCATGTCTGGCCCGTCAGCCCTTGCGCCGCCAAGACCCGTGACCAGTGTGCCGTTCAATCCACCGCCACCCATCTGCATACTCTTTCCATTCCAGGACGCGGGAAGGTTCACCTGTGCTTTGATAAGGGGTGCTTTGTCATCGACGGGTTTGATGTCGACCAAAGTCTTGCAGTAATTGGGCGTGCCCAGCACCATTGCTGTGTTTGTGGCGTTCGGTGCGTCGGCTACCGCCGGGAAATAGGTGGCTGAAGTCACCACCGCACCTTTTGTCGGCTCACCAATCAACGATGCTTCGAACGTTTTTCCAGTTAAGGCAGCGCAGCTCGTTGCTGCATTCGCTACAACAAGCGGTGTGGCGAATGAAGTACTGGGAGTATTGCCACTGCTACCACTGCCTCCGCAGGCCGCCAAAAGAGCAGCAGCGGCGCACGCCGTTGCCGCAGGCAGCCGTGGGAAAGTCGGGTTCAATGAATTGGGGCGAATAGACGGGAACATTGGGTCTCCATTTAGTTGGGGGAGCCCACATAGTCTTTGATCCAGCCCGGGTTCTCCAATCGATTCGGTGCCTGACCCATTCAATCCATGAATGCCGTGTCGGCAGGAACCGGTCAGAGCGGGCAGGTAGTGCTTGCAGACACCGTCACGCCTTAGGGGGTTCAAGCCCGCGCAGGGTTTCCACAAAATCACGCACGGGGCCGCGCTCCTCCAGCTCAACGGCACGCGCGAGCAAGCCAATGGGTTGAAGAGCAGGCCCCCAGGTTCCGGGCACCATGGTGATGATGCCTTTTTCAATCCAGGGTCGGGCAAGGCTGAAAGGACTTATCACCAGAACCTGGAGCTGTTCAACCATCGTCCACATGAATGGGGCGCGAGCTTCCACGTTGCTGAATTGGGTTGGAGGTTTCCCCTCCTGCCATAGAGCGTAGAAATCACGCTCCGCAATGGTGGATTTGGGTGGCATAAGCCATTCATGACGTGCAAGCTGATCCTGTGTGACCCCGGATCGCCCGGCAAGTGGATGCCGGGGACTACATGCAATGATGTAATGGTCTTCCCATAGTTCCACAAACACAATGCCCGTCGGCAACTGAGTGGGTTTGCGCACAATTGCCACGTCGACGATGTGCTCTCGCAAGCCTGACATCAATTGCTCAAGCCGCTGCTGGGAGATATCTACAGAAAGCATAGGATGACGACGGCAAAATATCGCAAGTGCCGTCCCGAGTAACTCGCCCGACGCGGATTCGATTGCACCCACCCGAAACTTGCCAACCCGTCCGGACGACAGGTCGCTAAGGGCCTCGGCACATTCCGAAAATGCCGCCATCACCGTATTGATCTTTGGCACCAGCACGGCACCAATATCGGAAGGTCGCATTCCTTTGGCGTGGCGCTCAAATAGCTGGACGCCAAGCAGGCTTTCAATTTCAGTGACTGCATGGGTCGCCGCAGATTGACTGATACCGACGGCATCTGCGGCCCTTTGCAGGCTTCCCAGACTGGCAATCTCGCGAATAAGCTGCCACTGCCGCAGCCGTGACCGCGCGAGGATGCGGGACATGAGTACTTGAGACGAAATTGCCATGACAAGGTCCATTCGTTGACATGCAGCAGGATCAAACAGTCAGGCCCGCCGTTCTGCTCTAATCCTGACGCTCCATGTTGCGTAGCGTCACGACGCGGGTCCAGCGGTCAATCTCGGTCTGCACCCGCGCGCGCATTTCCTCAGGCGACGAAGGCGCAGGGGAGCCACCCAGTTGGGCAAAGCGCTCTGCTGTTGCGGGCTCGGCCAAGACCGCTCGCAATTCCCGATTGAGGCGACTGATGACCGCTGGTGGCGTGCCGGGCGACACGGCGAGGCCGAGCCATGAGGTCGGGTCCACTCCTTTCAAGGTGTCAGAAATGGTGGGCACGCTAGGAAAATCCTTGACGCGTAGAGGCGAAGAAACGGCGAGGGGGCGAATCTGGCCGTTCTTGAAGTTGGTGCTCATGAATGTCATGGTCTCGATCATCACATCGATTCGCCCGCCGAGCAGTTCGGTATAGGCCGGACCAGCGCCGGTGAAGGGCACATGGATCATCTCAGTACCCGACTCAATCTTGATCCATTCGCCCAGTAGATGATGAAGGCTGCCAACTCCAGCGGACGACATGCTGAGCTTACCGGGTTCGGCTCTGGCCCGCGCCAGCAAGTCGGGGAACGACTTGATGGGCGAGTCAGGCTTGACGCCGATAGCCATGGGATATTCAATGATGGTGGACACCATGCCAAAGTCATTTACTGGGTGATAGGGCAGCTTCTTCTTCATTGCCGCCGAGGTGGGATGTCCCCCGGTTAGCAGCACCATGGTGTACCCGTCCGGTGGCGACTTGGCCACGGCGTCCTGCGCGATGATGCCGGTCGCGCCCAGGCGCTGCTCCACAACGATGGTCTGCCCCATCCGTTCGCCCAGCCTTTGCGCCGTGAAGCGGCTGATGATGTCGGCGCTGCCGCCGGGTGCAAAACCCACAAGGAACCTGATAGTCTTGGTGGGATAGTCCTGGCCTACGGCGTCGGTTGCTGCAAGCAAGGTCGTCAGCCCGCCGATGACAACGATTGCAGCGGCAGCCACGGTAGCAAAATAACGGTGGCGGTGTTTGGCTTGGGAAGTTGGATTCATCGTCGTACCTTCATGGTTGCGCCGCTCAGGCTTCGTTGGAGTGACTGTCTTCTCGGGCTCTCACTGTAGCGGACCCGGCAGTGGGACCCGGCAGTGGATTAGGCGACGACGGGTGGACACGGCACAATTCGGTGAATTACTTAATCCTGTGCCGGTGATCGACTCCTAACCGAGAGAGCTGCCTGGCCCATTCCATGGAGTTGTCCCAATGGGTGCCGATCCAATCCCCCTCGACCCCGAAATTGTTCGCGCGCTCACGTCCGTCACAACGGCCACGATCACAACCGTACTGCTCAAGAACGGGCTGCGCAACGTCTGGATGCGGGGCGCGAAGCCTCTGCAACCTGGGCAACCGCGACAGGTTGGGCGCGCTTTCACGCTGCGCTTTGTACCCGCGCGGGAAGACCTGGCCACCCCGGCATCCTGGGGTGCGCCCATCTCTACTCGCGCCGCCATTGAGGCGATGCCACCAGGTTGCATTGCCGTCGTCGATGCCATGGGCGTTGTGGATGCCGGCATCTTTGGCGACATCCTGTGCGCGCGCATGATGAAACGGAACGTGGCGGCCCTGGTCACCGATGGCGTGATCCGCGACATCGACGGCGTGCTGGCCACCGGCTTGCCAATCTGGTGCCAGGGCGTGGCAGCGCCCTCGTCCGTCACAGGCTTGACTTTTGTGAGCTGGCAGGAACCTATAGGCTGTGGCGGCGTGGCGGTGTTCCCCAACGATGTCGTGGTGATCGACTCCGACGGTGCGGTGCTGATCCCCGCCGCCCTGCTGGACGACGTCGTGGCCGCCGCGATTGAACAGGAGCGGCTTGAAGGCTGGATCATGTCGCAGGTCGATGCCGGTTTGCCTCTGCCGGGTCTGTATCCGCCCAATGAAGAAAACAAGGCGCGGTATGAGGCATGGGCGCACACCGTACGCTGAATCGACTCCCAGTTTTAAGCCGTCACGCCCGTAAAAGTGTTCTCCTGCACCTCAGGGTCTTTGTCGTATTGCCGCTTCTTTAAGAGCCAGGCTTCAACCGCGGGTTTGATGTCCATGGCGCTAACAATTCTGCGCAAGCGCGCCTTGTTGAGCTTGCCAAACTCCAGATCAAGTGGCGGCGCGCGCAGAGAACTGCGCGGAGATGCACCCAGATAAAGCCAGTCGCAAAACGCTTTTTCGGGTGTGGCGCGCGGATGGGCATAACGGTTGTCGCGCCAGTCTTCTACAGGCAAAGCATCGGGTTCTTGCAGCCGCCAAGGCAGTGCCCTGAACTGAAACGTGCCGCACGGTGTTTTAACAGCGCTCAAATTCGGCACCTGCAGCCCCGGTGCCATGGGTACCGTGCAGGTGATCACGTCGCCAAAGTTGTTCAGAATCCAGTTCTGCTCCAGCACCCATGACAGGCTGGGGACGGCCGACCTTCGGATCAACCCCGCCACCACGGCCGGGCTGACATTTGCATTGGCGGCGGCATTCAGAAAAATGCCGGCACGGACTTTTCGCAGCTTGCCAGCCTGCACCGCTTCATGCACCCACCGCTCGAACGTGGGTCGCGATGGGGGCTGCGATTGCGCCAGCGCGTCACTCCACAACATGCCAGTCGTCCAGGCCTCTACATCGCTGTTGATCAGCATATTGTCGAGGGATATTTTCCAGGGCGCGGTCATTTCATTTGCGATGAAGCGCTGCCGTCGTGCACGCTGTCTTCGATGGTCTGTTGCGTATCACGGCACATTGCGGTCGGTGGTGACATAAATCAAAAGCATCATCGGATGATGTTTCTATTCTATGTATCGAGTTCAGACATCACAAACTATTGCCATGAAATCAACATATACGCTTACCGGCACCTCGGCCTATTTACTGCCCAGCTTGTCCAGAAAATCCTTCATGCGGTCCAGCGCATCCAGGTCAATCGCGCGCGCGGCGGCACTGCCCTGAAACTCGTCATACACCCAGTCGCCATCCACCTGTGACACCCCCGCAGGCCGCGGCATGACGTACTGCGGTCGGCCTTTGAGCGACACACTCATGAAGTCCATCCAGATGGGCAGAGCCAGCGTGGCACCAAACTCGCGACCGCCTAACGACTGCGGGGTGTCATACCCCATCCAGGCCACCGCGGTGATGGTGCCGCTGTAGCCCGCAAACCAGCCATCAAACGCATCGCTGCTGGTGCCGGTTTTGCCGGCCAGGTCGGTGCGCCCCAGCTTTTGCGTGGCGGCAGCCGTGCCACTGACGGCCACTTCGTGCAGCAGGCTGGAGGTGATGAACGCATTGCGCGCGTCCAGCACGCGGTCGCTCTCCTGCGCCACGGCCACGGGCTTGGCCTCAAACAACACCGCGCCGCGTGTGTCCACCACCTTCTGGATCAGGTAGGGGCTGATCTGAAACCCGCCATTGGCAAACACCGAATAGGCACCGGCCATTTGCAACGGTGTCACCGCGCCGGTCCCCAGAGACAGCGTGTAGTTGGTCGGCTGTTTGCTGCCGTCAAACCCAAAACGCGGCAAAAAGTCGTGTGCATACGGCACGGTAATGGCACGCAGCAGGCGCACCGCAGCCACGTTTTTGGACTGGGCCAGCGCGCGCCGCAGATTGATGGCGCCTTCGTACACATCGTCATCGTTCTGCGGGGACCAGGGCTGGCCACCCGTTTCTGCGCCAGTCAAGGTGAGAGGTGCATCGTTGACCTGAGTGGCTGGTGAAAAACCTTTTTCAAGCGCGGCGGAATAAATGAAGGGCTTGATGGACGACCCCGGCTGGCGCCAGGCCTGGGTGACATGGTTGAACTGGCTGGCGTTGAAGTCAAAGCCACCCACCAGCGCGCGGTAGGCACCGGTCTGGTTGTCCAGCGCCACAAACGCGGCACCCACATTGGGCAACTGCACAATGCGCCAGCGGTCTTTGCCCTGCTGCTCGATGCGGATGATGGAGCCCACCTTGAGCCTGAATGCCGCCCCCGCATTGGGTGCCAGAGCCGCGCCCGCCCAGCGCAAGCCGTCAGCCTTGATGTTCACCTCGTCACCATTGGCCAGTGCGGCGTGCACGTTGCGCGGCGTGGCTCTCAGCACCACGGCGGCCTGCAGCTTATCGCTGGGCGGGTAGGGCTGCAAGGCGGTCTCTATGGCTTTTTGCCGCTCTGCCGGTTTGCCCGACAGCGCCACAAAGCCCTCGGCACCGCGGTAGCCATGGCGCTGGTCATAGGCCAGCACATTGCGGCGCACGGCATCGTAAGCGGCCTCCTGCTCGGCATTGACCAGCGTGGTGGTGACCCTGATGCCACGTGTGTAGGCCTCGTCCTTGAACTGCGCCACCATGGTTTGCCGCACCATCTCGGCCACGTACTGGCCATGGTTGCTGTAGGTCTGGCCGTCCATGCGCACATGCAGGTTTTCGGCTTTGGCTTGCTTAAGTTGCGCCTCGGTGATGTAGCCCAGGTCGTGCATTCGCTTGAGCACCAGGTACTGCCGCGCCTGGGCCCGCTTGGGGTTGGCCACGGGGTTGATGGCGCTGGGCGCTTGCGGCAGGCCGGCCAGCATGGCGGCTTGCGCCAGGCTCAGGTCTTTGAGTGGTTTGCCAAAATACACTCGCGCAGCACTGCTGAAGCCATAGGCCCGCTGACCCAGATAGACCTGGTTCATGTACAGCTCCAGAATCTGGTCCTTGGTGAGCGTGCGCTCCATCTTGTAGGCCAGCATCACCTCGGTGAGCTTGCGCGAGAACAGTTTCTCTTTGGTCAGGTAAAAGTCCCGCGCCACCTGCATGGTGATGGTGGAGGCCCCCTGTTTGAGGCCACCGGTCATATCGGCCAGCAGCGCACGGGCCACGCCTTTGAAGTCCACACCGCCGTGCTCATAAAAGCGCGCGTCTTCAATGGCCAGCAGCGCCTGCTTTTGCACCAGCGGGATGTCCTTGATGGCCACAAACTCGCGCCGCTCCTGGCCAAATTCACCAATCAACACACCATCGCTGGTGTAGACGCGCAAGGGAATTTTGGGCCGGTAGTCGACCATCGCGTCCAGGTCGGGCAAATCCAGCGGCGTGGCGGCCAAGGCGCTTGTTGTCGTGGTTGCAACGAGCAGCAGAAAGGCAAGGGGGGAAAGAATGCGGTAGATCAAGCCCCGCATTTTCGCAGGCTGCGCGTTCGCTTTACAAAGGCCCTGTGGGGAATTTGTGACTGTCGGTTAATGCTGCGTGGGGGAGGTTGCGTTAGGAAAACGGTCTCCAGATGCCTTTTTTCAGCAAAAATAAGTGTCAAAAGTGCCCAGAAGGCGCGCGGGAATTGCGTGACGAGCTACTGTTTTATAGTGGCAATATGGCATATTTCACCCATTTATGCTGCCATGGGCTTGATGTTGGACTGCTTCAGCTTGCTGGCTTGGTACAGGCCATAGCGCGGTTGCAGGGTTAACCGAACCACGGCTTCTTCTACACTGCAAACTATTGACGATCAATCCGGCAGGGAGTGCACAGGATGACCAATCAGACCGATTCAGCGGCAAAAGATCTCAAAAGCTTATCCAATCGACCCGGCGACCTTCGGGCTACAGAGTTCCTGCACGAACTTGTGATCTGCTTTGATCCGCAGTTTCGGCATACTTATGTGAACTCAGCGGTGGAACTCTTCACCGGGCGCCCCGCCAGTGACTTCATCGGCAAAACCAATCGCGATCTGGACATGCCCACCGAAATGGTGGCGCAGTGGGATCGCGTGCTTGGTGAAGTCTTTCGCAGCGGGCAGCCTGGAGAAATCCAGTTTTCATTCGCCACGCCTGATGGCGAACGCCTGTTTTTATCGCAATTGTTGCCGATGACCGATATCCACGGGGCCATCACATCCGTAATGGCGATTGCGCGCAACACGGCTTCCAGCCAGCTGGCCGGCCTGACGTCCGAGCACTTCAAGGCCATCATTGAATCCTCAGACGATGCCATCGTCGGAAAGACGCTTGATGGCACAGTGACCAGCTGGAACCGGGGTGCAGAAGTCATTTTCGGCTACACGCGGTCAGAAATGATTGGTAGATCATTGTTGGTCCTGTTCCCCGAGAACCGCAAGGACGAAGAGCGGTTCATCATTGAGCGGTTGCTGCTTGGTGAAAAAGTGGACCATTTCGAGACCGTGCGCATTCGCAAAGATGGCAGGCCCGTGCATGTATCGGTGACCATTTCTCCAATCCGCAATGCCAATGGAATCATCATCGGGGCTTCCAAGGTTGCCAGGGACATCACGCCGCTCAAGATTCAGCAGGAACGTTTGCAAATGGCACTTGATGCGGCGTGCAACGGGCTGTGGGATTGGGACTTGCTCTCAGGGCATGTGTACCGCTCGGACCACTACTACCAGATCACGGGCTACGAGGCAGAAGACGACACACACGACCCTGCATTTTTCCAACGCCTCGTGCATCCACTGGACTGGCCGCGCGTGCAGGGGGTCATAGAGAAATACATTGCAGGCCAACTGGATCAAATTGAATTTGAGTTCCGCCTGCTCTCCAAAACCGGAGAAAGCGGCAAATGGTTGATGACAAAAGGGCGGGCTGTGGAGCACAACGCCGATGGTGTACCCACGCGCCTCGTCGGTACTCTATCGGACATCACGCAGAGCAAACACGATGCGCTTGCCCTGCGTGACCGTGAGGAGCGCCTGAGTCGCGTGCTTGAAGGGTCTGACTTGGGTTACTGGGACTGGAATATACAGACCAGTGACTTGCTGGTTAGCGCCGGTTGGGAAACCATGCTGGGGTACGAGCCTGGAGAAATGGACGTGTCGGACGGGCGGTGGGCGCAGGTGGTGCACCCCGATGACCTCCCATCGACGATGGCGCACGTCTATCAACACCTGCTTGGCGAGACCCCGCAATTTGAAAAAGAGTTTCGCTGCAACACCAAGTCGGGCGGCTGGCTTTGGGTGCTGTCGCGAGGCAAGGTGGTGAAGCACGATGCGCAAGGCAAGCCGCTCATCATGTCAGGCACCCATACGGACATCAGTGAGCGCAAAAAATTTGAGCTTTCAATGCGTCAATCTTTGACAGTCTTCACAAACAGCTATGAAGGC
The DNA here is from genome assembly GCA_031411175.1 of Rhodoferax sp. GTDB lineage: Bacteria > Pseudomonadota > Gammaproteobacteria > Burkholderiales > Burkholderiaceae_C > JANYCG01. The sequence goes on from JANOAP010000420.1 coordinate 11,552, forward strand.
ATCATGGTCGTTGACACGCGGCGAAAAATTGTCGATGTCAATCCGTCATTCACCCGTATTACAGGCTACGCGCGCGATGAAGCTTTTGGGAAGTCGCCCGGTGTATTCGCCTCTGGTCGGCAAGGTGTGGGCTTTTACAGGGAGATGTGGCAATCTATCCGCCAAACGGGCCACTGGACCGGAGAGATTTGGAACCGCAGGAAGAATGGCGAAATTTATGCCCAAATGCTCTCTGCTTCCGCAGTGACCGATGGCCAGGGGGTTGTCCAACACTACATCGGGATTTTTACCGACATCAGCCAGCTCAAGGCGCATGAAGAAGAATTGGACCGCATCGCCCACTACGACCCCTTGACTGGTACCCCCAACCGACGGTTATTGGTGGACAGGATGGCACAGGCCATTGCGCACACCAACCGAAATGGGCTCCTGCTCGCGGTCTGCTATCTGGACCTGGATGGATTCAAGTTGATCAACGACCGGTTTGGACATGCCGCCGGGGACAAACTATTGGTGGGCGTGACCGAAAGTCTCAAACTGGTGCTGCGCGCAGAGGACACGCTGGCCCGCCTTGGCGGAGATGAATTCATGCTCTTGTTATCAGACATCGGATCGCGCCAGGAGTGCTCACAAATCCTGGATCGCATATTGAGTTCGGTTAGTGCGCCACTGGAAATCGATGGCAATACCCTTGCGGTTTCGGCAAGCATTGGCGTCAGCCTCTATCCACAAGACAACTCGGATGCTGATACTTTGATACGCCATGCAGACCAGGCCATGTACGTCGCCAAAGATGCTGGCAAAAACCGTTTCCATCTGTTTGATCCCGAGAGTGATCGGAAGGCACAGAAACACCGGCAACATGTCGACCGGCTGGCGGTTGCGTTGGCGCAGGAAGAATTTCGCTTGTACTACCAACCTCAGGTTGATCTGCTTACCGGGGAGATTGTCGGTGTTGAGGCATTGATTCGTTGGCAACACCCTGAGCTGGGACTGCTTGGTCCCTCTGATTTTCTGCCCTACATTGAAGGAAGCAAGCTGGAAAACCGTGTCGGCAACTGGGTCTTGCATTCAGCACTGCGCCAGGTGCAGCAATGGAAGTCGCAGGGACTAGCTGTCAACGTGAGCGTGAATGTCAGTGCCCGGCATCTGCTGTCTCCTGAATTTAAAAATGATTTGTGCCAGGCCTTGAACATGCACCCAGGCGTGTCCGCAGAATGCCTGGAGCTGGAGGTCCTGGAAAGTACGGCAATAGATGATATTGACACTGCTGCGTCAGTGTTGCACCAATGCAGGTCTATGGGCGTTCGCCTCGCGCTGGACGATTTTGGAACGGGTTATTCCTCATTAACCTACCTGCGCAAGCTACCGTTTGATTTGCTCAAAATTGATCAGAGCTTTGTGCGGGACATGCTTCATGACATGGAGGACCAGGGCATCGTGGAAGGCGTGATACGTCTGGCCTTGGCATTCAACCGCAGTGTCATTGCAGAAGGCGTTGAAACACTTGCGCATGGAGCCGCACTTGTCAAGCTGGGTTGCCATCTCGCGCAGGGTTACGGCATTGCCCGCCCCATGCCGCCGGCGCAATTCGTGGCGTGGTCAAAGCGCTGGCTGAGCGAGGAAGTGTGGCGAACGCTCAAACATTTGCGAGCTGAATGAAAACACGTTGAATACCCAAATTGCTCGTGCGGCGCGCTAAAACGGCACATCACCTTCCACCGTGGTTCTGTACAGCTTGCGACTCAGATGGTCGGGCGTGCTGGCGGCCAGGTGCATTACCGAGCGGTTGTCCCAGAACACCATGTCATGGGCTTGCCAGGCTGGCCAAACTTGAACTCTCCCCTGACATCATCCAATAAACTCTGCATGTGTTGCACTTGGATTTGAGTTCGCCCCGGCCAGTATTGCGTAGCCAGCTACTATTTTTATAGTGCTCAGTTCAAACATTCTTCACCCCCCGAACTGACCCACCCTTGCAGGCACGCACTTGAGTATTGACAGCAAGGCAGGTTTTCTCTATATTTAACCTATTGGTTAACTACAGAGCAATTCACCCCAATGATGCGACAAGCCACCCTGGATCCTCTCAGCGCAACCTTCGCCGCCCTGGCCGACCCGACGCGGCGGGCGATGCTGGCGCGGCTGGCGCTGGGCGAGGCATCGGTCAATGAACTGGCGCTGCCCTTCACGATGAGTTTGCCGGCCATATCCAAACACATCAAGGTGCTGCAGACCGCCGGACTGATTGCCAAAGGTCGTGACGCGCAGTGGCGGCCCTGCCGCATTGAAGGCGCACACCTCAAGGACGCGATGGACTGGATCGGCCAGTACAAGCAGTTCTGGGAAGACCGGCTGGATCGCCTAGATGCCTATTTACTCACCCTGCAACCCACGCCCCCACAAGGAGAATGATCATGAAACCAACCTACCAGCCCAATTCAAAATTGGACCTCAGCTTCACGCGCGTGGTCGATGTACCCAGGGCGTTGATGTGGCGCGCCTGGACGGAGCCGGAACTGCTCAAGCCCTGGTTTTGCCCGCTGCCCTGGAAAACCATAGCCTGCGAGATTGACCTGCGTCCGGGCGGCATTTTCCGGACCACCATGCAGTCGCCTGAAGGCGTCGAATTTCCCAACGTGGGCTGCTACCTGGACGTTGTGCCCCAGACCCGACTGGTGTGGACCAATGCCTTGACGGCCGGCTACAGACCCAGTTTGTTGACCGCAACCTGTGGCACCGATGACGCCACCTTCATGTTCACCGCCATGATCGAACTGGCAGACCACGACCAGGGAACCCGCTACACCGCGACGGTGATCCACGCCGACGAAGCCGGTTGCAATACACACGCCGCCATGGGCTTTGAAGGCGGCTGGGGCACAGCCCTGGACCAACTGGTTGCCATGGTCAAAAAGGGCATCTGACCCTGAGCAAATCGACTACCAGTCCTTTTACCGAGCCGCTTTGCATTGCAGGCTCGAGGCAAGTGGTCGCGCAGTTTTAAAAGCTGACCGTCAAGTTGCGGTCGGCTTCAGGCAGGATTAACTGAGTCAACTCACCCATCTCGCCCTAGCATCCACATCCGTTCGCCATGAACCGGAGACAAAGGATCAGCTCATGAAAAATATCGTTTTGCATTCGTCCAGCGACCTGCATCTGGGCAGCGCTGCACAAGTTGCCTTTGATGGTGCAGGCATCACACTCTCGGACACAGCTGCGCAGTGCATTGAGCAGGGCCGCCTGCGGTTTGAGACCTGCATGGCGCAGCAGAACGGTTATGTGTATGGCTCCACGACGGCACCGGGCGCGCGTGCCAAGGCGCAGCTTCAAGCCCAAGACGCGGCACAACAAACCCAAACCCTGCGCAGCTTTATCACCCTGCAGGCAGGCCTGGGCGGCGTCAGTTTGCCGGCACGGTGTGTCCGCTTGGCGCTGTTGGCGCGCCTGTCGAATGCACTCAGTGGCGCAGGCAAACTTCGGCTGGCCACCGTGCAGGCGCTGGCATGCTTGCTGCACACCCCACCGCCTGTTCCGTGGCAATCCGTCGCATGCTCCGGTGAGGTGATCCCGCTGACCTGGCTGCTCGCGCCGCTGGCGGACTTTCCCTTGCAGCAGGGAGAAGCCATGGCCCTGGTGAACGGTTCGCCCTTTGCATCCGCCTTGGTGTGCGACGTGGCGCTCACACTGGGCCGACGTGTGCTGCTGGCCGAGCGTATTTACGGCCTTAGCGCAGTGGCCGCGCAGTGCCCGCTATCGCACTTTGACCCACGGCTGGCCGATGCCTGGCCAGACCCCTACTACCGGCAAAGCCTGCACCGGCTGCAAGCCCTTCTGCAAGGAGGTGAGCGTACGCAACTCAATCACCAGGCGCCCACCTCGTGGCGGGTATTGCCCAATGTGCTGGCCAGCGCCCTGCAAGCCCTGGACGCGGCCTCGCAGACGGCCGAGATCAGTTTGCAAGCTCTCAAAGACAACCCCACATTCGTGCTGGGCAATGCGCAGGGCATAGGGGATGCGGTCGTGTCCAGCGGTGGCTACCACGACCACCGTGCGGCAAAGAGCATTGACCAGGTCAACAACATCATGCTCGACATGTGTGTGCTGGCAACACGCCAGGTCCATCGTCTGCTGGATGGCGAGGGATTGGGGTTGCCACCCCTGTTGGCGATGGCCGGTGACGTGGCAGGTGCCGAGTTCCTGTCGTGGACACTGACTGAACCGCTGGATGCTGCGCGAAGGGCTGCGCAGGCAACCACCTTGGACATGAGCCTGCACGACCCGGCGGGCAACCAGTCGGACATCACCAGTCTTGCATTTGTGGCCTGGGGCAAATACCAGGAGGTCTCGCGGGCCTTTGATGCCTGCATGGCATGCCTGGCCACAGCATCCGGCCTGGCCATGCAACTGCGCAATGCCGCGCTACCCTCGGGCCTTGCACCCTTTGCGCAAAAGTTGCAGCCCATGGCAGGCACACCGGAGCAGCGTAAGGCGGTGGTGTCCCAGCCTTTGCGCGAGACGGCGGCGCTTCTGCAACAGGCTGCGCAGGAGATGTCGAGTGCTCAATTCGATGCCCTGCTGGCACCCTGACGAATCTTGGCAAGCAGCCGATCAAGCTCGCGGGCTTCATCAGCGCTCAAGGCATCCACCAGTGCGATGTTGGCTGCCCTGTACCGAACCAGAATGGCATCGTGCAGGGCACGGCCTTTGTCTGTGAAAACAATGCTGGCAAAACGTGCGTTACCCGGGTTGGACAGGCGCTTGAGATAACCCTCCCGCACCATGGTTCCTACCGTGCGGGAGGCTTGTACCTTGTCCAATTCGGCGCGCTCGGCCAGCCTGTTGAGCGTTGCCCCTTCCTGCTCATTCACAGAGGCCAGGATGCGCCAGCGTCGTCGGTTGACCCCAAATTCCTTCTGCAGCAGTTGCTCTGTGATATAGCCGCAGTCCCGGTAGGTGAGGTAGAGGCGGTAGTCCAGCATGTCAGTCAAACCCTGTGGGTTGAGTGACGGCGTTCCGGTGCGCGTGTTGCCGGGTGTGTAGGGGGCGCCAGGTTGAATGTGTGTCTCCTTGGGGATTCGTGTTGCAGCCAGCCAGCGCAGGAACTTCAACTCTAACGTACCGGTGCCGTCGAGTCTGCAAGAAAACACAAGCTCGCTTAAGCATCCTTCACCCTTCCCCGCAGCGCCTTGGTCTCGGAGCGCTGGCTCTTGCCCTCCAGCCGCCGTTGTTTGGAGCCGTAGGTTGGCTTGGTGGCGCGGCGCACACGCGGCGGCACGGCCACACT
>JANOAP010000421.1:0-1579 GCA_031411175.1 Rhodoferax sp.
CTTCGCCTTCATGGTACGGCGGTGGCGTCAGGTCCAGACGGCGATTGATGCGGGCGCTCGCGATGAGGCGGTCGGTTTTTTCATCGACGGGTCGTTCCAGATGGTGCGGATCATCGACGGCCAGGGACGCTTGACGACCAAAATACCGCCCGTGCCGTTCGGAATGTCATTGCCCACCTCGTCCACAATCGCCGCCATGATGCCGGGCAGCGGCAATGTGCAGCTTCCTGGCACCAGCGGCGTCGCTCCAGGCATGGGCGACATCATGTGGCCGCCAGTTTCGGTCTGCCAGAAGGTGTCCACAATCGGGCAGTTTTCATGGCCGATGTTTTTGTAGTACCACATCCAGGCTTCTGGGTTGATGGGCTCGCCCACCGAGCCCAGAATGCGCAGACTGCTCAGGTCGGAGCGGTCGGGGTGCACTTTCGGGTCAGCCTCAGCGGCCTTGATGAGCGAACGGATCGCTGTGGGCGCCGTGTAGAAGATCGTGCATTTATGACGTTCGATCATTTGCCAGAACCGGCCCGCGTTCGGGAAAGTAGGGATGCCTTCAAAAATGATCTGAGTCGCGCCTGCCGCCAGCGGGCCATAGGCCACGTAGGTGTGGCCCGTGATCCAGCCAATGTCAGCCGTGCACCAGAAAATGTCTGCTGGCTTCAAATCGAAGGTCCAGTCCATCGTCAGCTTGGCCCACAGGAGGTAGCCGCCGGTGGAGTGCTGCACGCCCTTGGGCTTACCGGTCGAGCCCGAGGTGTACAGAATAAACAGCGGATGCTCGGCACCCACGGCTACGGGGGCACAGTCGGTGCTCACGCCCTTGAGGGCTTCGTCAAATGTTTTGTCACGGCCCGCCACCATGTTGCAGGCGGTCTGCGTGCGCTGATAGACAAACACGGTCTTGATGCTTTCGCAGCCGCCCATGGCCAGGCCTTCGTCCACGATGGCTTTCAAGGGCAATTCTTTGCCGCCGCGCATCTGGTAGTTGCTGGTGATGACCGCCACGGCGCCCGCGTCGATGATGCGCTCCTGCAGCGCCTTGGCCGAGAAGCCGCCAAACACCACGCTGTGCGTAGCACCAATGCGGGCACAGGCCTGCATGGCAATCACGCCTTCCAGCGTCATGGGCATGTAAACCAGCACGCGGTCGCCCTTCTTCACGCCATCGGCCTTCAGCGCGTTGGCAAACTGGCTCACGCGCGCCAGCAGTTCTTTGTAAGTGGTCTTGGTGACGGTGCCGTCGTCGGCTTCAAAAATAACCGCTACCTTGTTCTCGACCGGCGTGCCCATGTGCTTGTCCAGGCAGTTGGCTGAGGCATTGAGTTCGCCGTCATCAAACCATTTGTAGAACGGCACATTGGACTCGTCCAGGGTTTTGGTAAATGGCTTGGTCCAGGTGACGTTTTCACGTGCCAGGCGTGCCCAGAAACCTTCAAAATCCTGCTCGGCCTCGGCACACAGGGCGTTGTAGCCGTCCATGCCTGAAATGCGGGCTGCCTTCTGGGTGGCCGCACTGGGCATGAACACGCGGTTTTCAACCAGCACGGATTCGATGGCAGACGATGATGTACTCATGATTTGG
>JANOAP010000422.1:0-10126 GCA_031411175.1 Rhodoferax sp.
CTCGGCACCCAGGTAATGCACTTCGGTCAGGTAATGGCGCAGGGCCACTTCGCTTTGGCGGCGCAGCGCGTACTCCAGGGTTTTGGCGCTTACGTTGGGGTTGCCATCGCGGTCGCCGCCAATCCATTGCCCCATGCGCAGGAAGCTGTGCACCGGGTGGTTGCCCAGGTGGGCTTCCAGCTCGGCATACAGCTTGGGGATCTCACGCAAAAAGGTGGATTCGTAATACGAGAGCGCGTTTTCAATCTCATCTGCCACGGTGAGTTTGGTGAACCGCAGCAGACGTGTCTGCCAGAGCTGCATCACCCGCGCGCGAATCTGCGCTTCATTGGCGGCCAGCTCTTTGGGGCTCAAGGCATCTTTGGCGATATTGCCGGCCAGCGCACGGGCGCGAATCTCGTCGCGGTCGGTAAGTAGCCGCGCGATGTCGCGTTCGGCATCCAGAATACTTTTGCGCTGTACCTCGGTCGGGTGGGCTGTGAGCACCGGCGACACATAGGCACTGGCCAGCGTGTTGGCAATGGTTTTGGGGGCAATGCCAGCCCAGCGCAGGCGGGCCAGTGCCACTTCGACGCTGCCTTCCTGCGTGTCCCCGGCGCGTTCGTGAATCGCACGGCGGCGAATGTGGTGGCGGTCTTCGGCCAGGTTGGCCAGGTGGCTGAAGTAGGTGAAGGCGCGAATCACACTCACCGCCTGGTCACCGCTCAAACCCTTGAGCAATTTTTTAAGGGACTTGTCGGCCTCGGTGTCGGCATCTCGGCGAAAGGCCACCGAGAGTTTGCGAATCTCCTCAATTAGCTCAAACGCGGCCACACCTTCCTGCTCACGAATCACGTCACCCAGCATGCGCCCCAGCAAGCGGATGTCTTCGACCAGCGGACGCTCATTGGCTTTCATTTTGGCCAGGGGGCGCTCGCTGGCGTTGCCGGGCAATTTGGCGGCGGGTGTGGGGGCAATCGCCTTGGCGCTGGTCTTTGTCATGATGCAGATAGAAAGTTGGGATGCGGTGATGTGCTGTGCTTGAGCTGTGCTTGTGCGGTAGCAAGCAAGGTCCATGCTAGCATCGTCTTTGCCCCGCAAACCCCTGTAGAGCCGCTGCAGATTACCTACCGGTCACGCCCTTGAGCCTCTCACTTCCATCCCAATCTCTTGCCAGTTCCGGCCCGTCGGTCAAGCCAAACCACAGCACCAAACTGGTGATTGCCACCCGCGAAAGCCGACTGGCGCTGTGGCAGGCAGAGCACGTCAAGGCGTTGCTGGCGCAGCACGGACACGCGGTGAGCCTGCTGGGCATGACAACGCGCGGTGACCAGATTCTGGACCGGTCTTTGAGCAAGGTGGGTGGCAAGGGCCTGTTTGTGAAAGAGCTGGAAGTCGCCCTTGAGGAAGGCCATGCCGATCTGGCGGTGCATTCGCTCAAGGATGTACCCATGGATTTGCCGGAAGGCTTCAGCCTGGCCTGCGTGATGGAGCGCGAAGACCCGCGCGATGCCTTTGTGTCCAACCAGTACGCGTCTTTGGCGCGGTTGCCGCAGGGCGCTGTGGTCGGCACATCCAGCCTGCGCCGCACGGTGCTGCTGCGCGCACTGCGGCCTGACCTGGTGATTGAGCCGCTGCGCGGCAACCTGGACACCCGCCTGCGCAAGCTGGACGAAGGGCATTACGCCGCCATCGTGCTGGCGGCTGCCGGGCTCAAGCGGCTGGGGCTGGCGAGCCGTATTGCCGCGGTGTTTGAGCCGTCCGAGATGCTTCCCGCAGCGGGGCAAGGTGCTTTGGGGATTGAGATCATGACGAACCGGCACGACCTGGTTGGCGCTTTGGCCCCGCTGGCGCACCAGCCTACCTGGCTGGCGGTGACGGCTGAACGCGCGGTGAGCCGTGCCATGGGTGGCAGTTGCTCCATGCCTCTGGCCGCACATGCCACCTGGGTCGCGGGGCAGGGCGACGTGCTGGAGATCAACGCAGCCTGGGGCGAGCCTGAGGTGCCTGAAGCTGCCGTGGCGCAGCGGCCCTTGCCACCTTCTTTGCCGCCTTCTTTCCCACCTTTGGTACGGGCGCGTTTGACGGGTGTTGTGGCTGATCAAAGCCAGGCCGCAGAGCTGGGTGCCAGAGTGGCCGCACTTCTTGTGGCCGGTGGTGCGCAGAGCCTTTTGCGGACCCCCTGAATGCGGGTGATCGTCACCCGGCCTGAGCGCGACGCGCCCGAATGGGTGCAGGGGCTTGCAAGCGCCGGGCTGGATGTGGCGCAACTGCCGCTGATCGCCATCCGCGCCGTGAGGGATGGGGCGGCGTTGCAGAGCGCATGGCAGAACCTGCACAGCTATGTGGCCGTCATGTTTGTCAGTGGCAACGCGGTTGAACACTTCCTCCTGTCAAAACCTACCCTAGCCCTTGTAGCTATTGACTTTAATGCTGCAAAAACAAGAGTATGGGCCACCGGACCAGGCACCGCCCGGGCGTTGCTTGAGGCAGGTGTTGATGCTGGTTTGCTGGATGCACCCCCCATAGACGCCGGGCAGTTTGACTCCGAGGCGCTTTGGTCCGTGGTGCACGGGTCGGTGAAGCCCGGCGACAGGGTTCTCATCGTGCGCGGGGCTGACGGCCCGGTGCCGGGTGCATCCGGTGTGCCGGGGGCGGGTCGCGACTGGCTGGCTGCGCGGCTGACGCAAGCGGGCGTGCAGGTCGATTTCGTGGTGGCCTATCAGCGCTGTGTGCCGGTGTTCAGCGAGGCAGATCACACCCTGGCCCGTGCCGCAGCCGTGGATGGCTCGGTCTGGCTTTTAAGCAGCAGTGAGGCGGTGGCAAACCTGTCGGCACTGCTGCCTGGCCAGCGCTGGACGCTGGCGCGGGCTGTGGCCACGCATTCACGCATTGCAGAGCGGGCGCGCCAGCTTGGATTTGGTGTTGTTTGTGAGTCACGGCCCATCCTTGTCAGCGTAGTGGCGTCGATAGAATCCATGGGATGAACACCAGCCCGCCTCCAGCGCAAACCCCTGAGCCAGGGGCATTGCAGGAGGGCTTAACGGGCGTAACGCCATCCGTTGCCGCACCGGCAGCATCACCGGACGCAAAGCCTGCGCTGCCACCGCGTAGCGTGCTGTTCGTTTTGGGTGGAGTGGCGTTGGCAGCCCTGCTCGCCAGCGGCCTGCTTTGGCAAAAGCTGTCCAACATTCAGGAGCAACTGGCGCGCCAGAGTGCCGATACAGGTGCGCAAGCCATCGAGGCCCGTGCCATGGCCCGCCAGGCTCAGGAGCTGGCGCGTGAGACGGCCGCGCGCCTTGCGGTCACTGAAGCCAAGTTCAGTGAAGTCGCGCTGCAACGCACCCAGCTGGAAGAGCTGATGCAAAGCCTGTCGCGCTCGCGTGATGAAAACCTGGTGGTAGACATTGAGTCTGCTCTGCGCCTGGCACAGCAGCAGGCCCAGCTGACGGGCAGTGTCGAGCCCTTGCTGGCCGCGTTGAAGACCGCCGACCAGCGCGTGCAGCGGGCGGCCCAGCCCAGGCTGACGCCGCTACAACGCGCCATTGCCCGCGATGTGGGCCGCATCAAGGCCACGGCGCTGGCCGACACGCCTGCCCTGTTGGTCAAGCTCGATGAATTGGTGCGCCTGGCGGACGACATTCCCGTGGCGAATGCCGTCGCCACGGTGTCGGCCACCGGCTCGCTCAAGCGGCAGGATGCCGAGACCCTGCCCACCTGGTGGCAACGTGCCTTGCAACTGGTGGGCAATGAAGCCCGGGGCCTGCTCCGCGTGAGCCGCATCGAGCAGCCCGAGGCTGCCTTGCTGTCTCCCGAGCAGTCTTTCTTTGTTCGCGAAAACTTGAAGCTCAAGCTGCTGAACGCGCGGCTGGGGTTGCTGGCGCGCCAGCTGGAGTCGTCCCGTGCCGATCTGGGGGCCGCCTCCATGTCGTTAAACAAATACTTTGACCCGACCTCACGCAAGACACAAAACGCCGCCACGCTGTTGCAGCAGGTGCAGGGGCAAATGAAAACGCTGGAGCTTCCCCGCGTTGATGAAACGCTGGCGGCGCTGGCCACCGCGGCGGCGGGGCGTTGATTCCCCCCTTATGCGCGTTGCCCTGTCCCTGCTGACACTGTTTGCCATTGCGGTGGCCGTGGCATTGCTGGCCGGGAACAACCAGGGCACGATCACGCTGTACTGGCCGCCGTATCGTGTGGACCTGTCGCTGAACCTGGTATTGCTGCTCTTGCTTGGCATGTTTGTCACGTTGCACATCGCCCTGCGTGCCTTGGCCGCCCTGTTTGCCATGCCGCGTGAAGCCCGGCGCTGGCGGCTTCAGCACAAGGAGCGCGCTCTGCACGTGGCCTTGCTGGATTCACTGTCACACCTGGTGGCGGGGCGCTTCATCCGGGCGCGCAAGTCGGCGGAATTGGTTTTGGTTCAGGAAGATGCGCTGGGGGCTGGCGGTGATCATCTGACCTACGGCTCCCGGTTACGGGCGCTGGCTCACCTGCTGGCCGCCGAGAGCGCCCATGCCTTGCAAAACCGGGATGCACGCGAAGCACATTTTCAAAAGGCGCTGGAAGACTCCTCACGGCGTGATGCCCAGGAAACGCGCGAAGGTGTTCAGCTCCGCGCGGCCCGCTGGGCGCTGGATGACCGCGATGCCGCTGCGGCGCTGCACTGGCTGGATGACATGCCACAGGGCGCGGCGCGGCGCACGGTAGCGCTGCGTCTGCGGCTTAAAGCTGCCCGCCTGGCGCGACAAACACCCCAGGCGCTGGAGACGGCGCGCCTGCTGGCCAAGCACCGGGCTTTCTCGACCAGTGCGGGGCAAAGTTTGGTTCGGGGCCTTGCACTTGAACTGATCGCAGGTGCGCATGACCCGGCGCAGCTTCAAAAGCTGTGGACCGGCCTGGATGCGGCAGAGCGGGCCATGCCCGAGGTGGCCATTGCCGCAGCGCAGCGCCTGCAGGTCCTGGGCGGCAGCGCAGACACATCCCGGCAATGGCTGCTGCCGGTGTGGGACCACATGGTGCAAGGTCCGGGTGGGCAGTTGGAGCCTCTGAGCGATGTCCAGTGTGTGAAGTTGATCCAGGTGCTTGAGCTTGGGTTTGCGCTGGCGGGCGGTGCGCCCGATGCTTCCTGGCTCACGCGCATCGAGACGGCCCAGTTGCGCATTCCAGGCGACGCCAGGTTGCAGTATCTGGCTGGCATCACCTGCATGCATCTGAAGCTGTGGGGCAAGGCTCAGCAGTTGCTCAAACAGTCATTGCCATTGCTGCATGATGATGTGCTTGAGCAAAATGCCTGGGCTGCCCTCGCAACACTGGCCGAACAGCGCGACGATGCCAGCGCCGCCACCCAGGCTTACAAAAGCGCCGTTGACGTGGGCCAACGCAGCCGGAAGCTGCCCGGCGAAGTGCCCCGGTAATTGGCAAGATGCAATTGGCCAAAAGGTGACGTTGCGCTGATTCGACACTATCATGTTTGGCATGGCCAACCTGATAGCACACGTCCTCAAGCTGACCGGGCACCGCGACCGTGATCTGCTTGAGCTGACACTGTCCAAAGCCATGGTTGACCTGCTCTCCATCCAGCGGGTTGTGATTGCGCGGGTCATGCGCCACGAGGGGGAGAAGCGCTGGCTGGAGGTGGCCCGACTGGATGCAAAAGGCGGCGGAAAAGTAGCCGATCCCCTGCGCACCGATGCCTCTGTGCTGCCTAAACTCGGCGAAGCCACAGATCGCCTGGGCCGGGCCCGATGGTCCCCGCATCACCTACTTTCCGCTGTTTGCAGATTCCACGGGCGACGACGAAGGCGTGATCGAAATCCATTCTTCGGCTGTGCTTTCGCAGGATGACCGGCAGACATTTGACCCGCTCCGGCAGATCTACCGCAACATGTACAGCCTGTTGGCGTACAGCGATCGCGATGCCTTGACGGGCCTGCTGAACCGCAAGTCACTGGACGATGCGTTTTACAGTGCGGTGCTCGAAGCGCTGGATGGCGTTGCCGGTGAAGCAAAGCCAGACCCTGTTTTGCCAACCCTCGTGCCCGAGCGCCGGCATCGGGTGCCTGCTAACTACTGGCTGGGCTCTGCGGTGGTGGATGGCTTTGGGCTCATCAACGACCGGCATGGGCACCCGGTTTCTGAAGAAATTCTGTTGCGGGTGGCCCGCATCATGAACAACACGTTCAGAACCTATGACCAACTTTATCGCTTCGGTGGTGAGAACTTTGGTGTGCTGATGCATTGCCCGACCGAGGCCATTGGGCTTGCCGCTTTCGAGCGCTTTAGAGCCAATGTCGAGAAATACAGTTTTCCGCAGGTTGGCCGTGTGACGGTGAGTTGTGGCTTCACCAGCGTGCAAGCTGATGATTCGCCCGGCACGGCGCTGGAGAAGACCTCGCAGTCCGTGGCCTACCTCCAGAAAAACGGCGGCAACAAGGTCGCCAGCCACCTGGATCTGGTGCGCAGGGGCCTCTCCCCGGACAGGTCACCGGCATAAAAAAAGGCACCTGTCGGTGCCCTTTTGTTGGGCGGGGAACGCTTATTGCGGCGTGGTCTGCTCAAACGGCAGCGTCATGTTCCGTAAATCACGTTTGGTTTCCACCAGAACCAGTGGACCTGCGTCTACCCTCACCGGTGCGGGGCGCTCGCGTGGTACGCGAATGGGCTTGGGTTCGGCAGCGATGGCGGCTTGCACAGACGCAATCTTGGCCGGGTCGGAGTTCACCCAGGAAAGCCCGGAGCTTTGGGCCACTTCGCTTAAGGAAGCGACGGGCAGGTCGAAGGACTGAACCTTGGGCAAGCCTTGCGGTGCCACGGCGGCTGGTGCGGCGGAGATCGGGGCACTGGCTACAGGGGCCGGTGCAGCGGCAGACCTTTGCGCTACAGGTGCGCTGTCGGCCTGGGCAACCGGTGCCGGTTGCGTTGACGGCACTGGCGCAGCAGGCTCGGCTGTTGGCGCGGTAGTCACCATTGCAGCCGGTTGTGCCGCGGGTGCCGCAAAATAGCTGGCGCGGGCTGCCGGCTCAACATAGGCTGACGGGGCTGGGTTTGTGTCCGCCGAGTTGGCATGGAAGCCTTCCAATGGCTGCTGGTGGTCGCGTGGAGCGAGGTCCGGACGCTCGGCGCGATCACCGCGATCACCGCGATCGCCACGTGGGCCACGCTCACGGCCATTGCGATCACGGGGGCGCTTGTCGCGAGGCTGGCCGTTGTCGCCTTGACCAGGGTCCTGATCGGCTTGCAAGCCGGGCTGGGCCTGGTCTGTCATCGTCGCGGCATGGTCTGCCGGGGTATTTGCCCGGTCAGCCGGTGCACCGGACTGCATGGGTTCACCTTGGCGACCATTGCGGTCTGGCCGACGTTCGCCACGGCCCTCACCACGACCTTCACCCCGAGGCTCACGCGCCTCAGGCCGTCCATCGGCTTGCGGTGATGCACCTTCGGCGCGGGGTTCACGGCCTTCACCGCGACCTCGTTCGCCATTGCGTCCACCGCGCTCGGAACGCTCACCGCGTTCTGCATTGCGCGGGCCACGATCCGGACGTGGTTCGCGCGGGGCATCCTGCCCGGCTGACATGTCGCCTGGCTGCATGGATGCTACGGGTGCCTCCATCGGCATGGGTTTGCCGTCGGCGTCGAAGCGTTCGCGCTGCTGGCCCTGACCCGGACCTTGTCTGTCCCCGCGACCACCGCGACCACCACGACCGCCACGGCCACCACGGCCACCGTCGCGGCCTTCAGGCCGACCGTCCGCGCGGTTACCGTCGCGGCCACCCTCACGACCACCCTCGCGACGGACTCCATCGCGCGGGCCACGCTCATCAGGCTTGTCGTCTTTTTTGGCCGCTGCTGCGGGTTTGGCACTTTCTGGCGCAGGTGCCGGTGGTGCACCAAACAGGTTCTTGACCCAGCCAAAGAAGCCTTTTTCTGCCGGTGCGGGTGCTACTGGCACAGGTGCAGGTTTGGGTGCAGCGTGCGCCACGGCAGCCTGTGGTTTCACCGGCTCAGGTTTGGGCACAGCCACGGGTGCCGGCGCATCGGGCAGCACACCCTTGATCACAGGTGTCTGTTTGTTGGTTGGCTCTTGCGAGCGGCGTGTAACGCCAGTCGCGTCTTCTGCCTCGTCGGCCAACTTGTAGCTGGCTTCGATGTTGTCCAGACGCGGGTCGTCGTGCTTCAGGCGCTCCAGACGGTAGTTGGGTGTTTCCAGTGTCTTGTTGGGCACCAGCAGCACGTTGATGCGCTGCTTGAGCTCAATCTTGGCGACTTCTGAGCGTTTTTCGTTCAGCAGGAACGATGCGACATCCACAGGCACCTGGCACAACACGGAGGCCGTGCTGTCTTTGAGCGATTCTTCCTGAATGATTCGCAGGATTTGAAGTGCGCTGGATTCCGTGTCGCGAATGTGGCCAGAGCCACCGCATCGCGGGCAGGGGATGGAAGCACCTTCGCTGAGGGCCGGGCGCAGGCGCTGGCGGCTCATCTCCATCAGGCCGAATTTGCTGATGGTGCCGAACTGTACGCGGGCACGGTCTTGCCGCAGTGCGTCGCGCAGGCGGTTTTCCACGTCGCGGCGATTGCGGCTTTCTTCCATGTCAATGAAGTCGATGACGATCAGGCCACCCAGATCGCGCAGGCGCATCTGGCGGGCCACTTCGTCGGCGGCTTCCAGGTTGGTGCGGGTGGCGGTTTCTTCGATATCGCCACCGCGAATCGAGCGGGCCGAGTTCACGTCCACCGAAACGAGCGCTTCTGTGTGGTCAATCACAATCGCGCCGCCGGAGGGCAGTTGCACCGTGCGTGCGTAGGCCGATTCGATCTGGTGCTCGATCTGGAAGCGGCTGAACAGGGGTGCGTCGTCACGGTAACGCTTCACGCGCGCAGCATGCTCGGGCATCACGTGCGCCATGAACTGCTGGGCCTGGTCGTACACGTCGTCGGTGTCGATCAGGATGTCGCCAATATCGTTGTTGAAGTAGTCGCGAATGGCACGAATCACCAGACTGGATTCCTGATAGATCAGGTAAGCGCCCTTGCCGCCTTTGGCCGCGCCGTCAATGGCGGTCCACAGCTTGAGCAGGTAGTTCAAGTCCCACTGCAACTCGGGCGCGCTGCGGCCAATGCCGGCGGTGCGCGCAATGATGCTCATGCCGTTGGGGTATTCGAGCTGGTCGAGTGCTTCTTTCAGATCCGCACGGTCTTCGCCTTCAATGCGACGGCTCACACCACCGCCACGCGGGTTGTTGGGCATCAGCACCACATAACGACCGGCCAGCGACACAAAGGTGGTCAGCGCCGCACCCTTATTGCCACGCTCTTCTTTTTCGACCTGCACCAGCATTTCCTGGCCTTCGCGGATCGCGTCCTGAATGCGGGCATTGCTGACCGACACACCCTGCTGGAAATACTGCTTGGAGATTTCCTTGAAAGGCAAAAAGCCGTGGCGGTCTTCGCCGTAATCTACAAAACAGGCTTCCAGCGACGGCTCGACGCGCGTCACAACGGCCTTGTAAATGTTGCCCTTGCGCTGTTCGCGCCCTTCAATTTCAATTTCGTAGTCGAGCAGTTTTTGCCCGTCAACAATCGCCAGGCGGCGTTCTTCAGCCTGCGTGGCGTTAATCAGCATCCGTTTCATGGTTGCGTCTCCTTCTTCAGTTCTTCATGCCCTCAAGCCATGCCGGGGGGCGACCTGCTCATGACGAGCTATAGATACCGAACTGACGCTTTGAAGTGAAGGAAAAAGCCGGGAGCCAGGACTCAAACAGTGAGTCTTGGTGTGGGCGCGTGGAGGGGAGCGAGGGGGTGCGGCTGTGCATTTGCTATCAGGTTGATAGCTGGTTGAGCCCGTCTTGCAAGGGCTGGAGACCGATTCTGCCCGCACAAATCTGACAACGGGGCGAAAACGCTCCGCAGGCAAAAATGAATCAGGCTCATCAACACAAACATCTCGCTTCAATCCGTTTGCAGAACAGCTGCCTGCAAACTTCTTATTCCGTATCAATAGTTCAAAAGCGTCGGCTTGACCGTTTGGTATGCAGGCCACCACAAGCATTTGGCTTGCAGTCTGCGTACAACTCAACCGGCGGCATCGACCTTCTAGCGGGGCTGGTGATGACCTGTGGACTAAAATCCACCTTGACCGAGGGTT
>JANOAP010000423.1:0-3133 GCA_031411175.1 Rhodoferax sp.
GCTCGAAGTAAGCCACAGCCAGCCCAAGTGAACGACTTTCTGGAATTGACCGTTGGTGCGCTGGCCAGCGGGTGCATCTACGGGCTGGTGGCCTTGTCTTACCTGCTGGTGACCCGGCCCACAGGCATCATCAATTTCGCGGTGGGTGAGTGGTCCATGTTGGCGGCATTTGGTGGCTTTCTGTTGCTGTCGAAGGCGGGCCTTCCGTATCCGGTGGGCATTGCCATCACCCTGGTCGCCATGTTCGGCATTGGCTGGGCGACAGAGCGGCTCACGGTGCGCCCGCTGGTGGTGCGGGGCGCGCCACCGCTGGCTCCGATTCTGGCGCTGCTGGGCATGCTGGTGGTGTTCCGTGAGGTGGTGTCTTTGGGGTTTGGCCCCGACCCCCAGCCGGTGCCAGCGGCTTTCGGGTTTGGGCGGCTGGAGCTTGGGTTGATAGCCGGCTCGTACCAAAGCTTTTTCATCATCGTGGTGTCCCTGTCGGTCTTTGCTGCCGTCTGGTATTTCTTTGAGCGTACGCTGGCGGGCAAATCTTTTGAAGCAGTAGCCATTGACCGGCGCGCTGCTGCGCTGATGGGCATCAATCTGGGCCGTGTGACGGCACTGGCTTTTGCCGCCAGTGCCGTGGTGGCCGGTCTGGCGGGCGTGCTGGTGGCACCTAATGTGTCGGCCCACTACCTGATGGGGCTGCCACTGGCTATTCAGGGGTTTACGGCGCTCGTCATTGGCGGCGTTGGCCGGGTCGAAGGGGCCTTGCTGGGCGGTCTGATCCTGGCGTTTGTCGAGCAGCTCACGGTGCGATATGCGCCGGTGCCGCCCGGGCTGGCCATGGGCGTGCCGCTGGTGCTGCTGATTGTGTTTCTGCTAATCCGGCCCACCGGGCTGCTGCGCGCGCGGGAGGCCCAGGCATGAAACAGTGGCTGGGCTTTGTGGTGGCCGCGCTTGTGTTGTCGGCCATTGGATTCACGCTGGGCTCCTACCAGACGGACGTGTACCGCAAGCTGCTGCTGTGGGTTACGCTGGCGCTGAGCTACAACTTCCTGTTTGGCATTGCCGGGCAGGTGGCGTTTTCACACTTCACGTTTTACGGCATCGGTGCCTACGCCATCGTGATCCTGATCTTCCAGGTCGGGCTACCGCTGCCATTGGCCATTCTGGCGGGTGTGGCCATCTGCATTGCGCTGGCACTGGTGGTGGCCATTCCTGCCACGCGGCTGGAAGGCTTTTACCTGGCGCTGGCCACACTGGCTTTTGCGCAACTTTTCATCGTCGTGCTGGACGAAGGCGGCTCGGTCACCGGCTCGGCCGGGGGGCTGGCCAACTACCGCTTGCCGGATGTGTTTGGCACACGGGTCAGCGGCCCCTGGTACACCGTGGTGATCGTGCTGCTGATGCTGGGCACGCTGGCCATTTTGTGGCGGCTGGACCGATCGTATTTTGGCCGCGCCTGCCGCGCCGTGCGGGATGACTCCGAGGCGGCGCAGGCCATGGGCGTGAACGTGGCACGCACCAAGATCGTGGCCTACACCGTCACAAGTGCGCTGGTGGGTGTAGCCGGCATGGTCTATGCCTTTGTGGACAACACGGTCAACCCGCCCATCTTCGGCCTGCAGAATTCGTTTCTGTTGCTCTTCATGGTCATCGTTGGGGGCAGTGGGAGGCATGCGGGGGCCATTGTGGGCGCGGTGCTGCTGTATTTGCTGCCATTGGTGCTGTCCCCCCTCATTGGCCACCACCATGCCTTGGTGTTTGGCGTGTTCATGGTGGCGGTGGTGCTGTTCCAGCCCAAAGGCCTGATCGGCCTGTGGGACTGGCTGCAGGCGCGCAGGAGCCGGGTATGAGCGGCGGCGCACTGCTGACATGCAGCGGCCTGGGCAAACGCTTTGGTGGCCTGGTCGCCGTGGCTGATGTGGACCTGGAGGTCCATGCGGGTGAAATTCTGGGCGTCATCGGGCCGAACGGCGCGGGCAAAAGCACCACCTTCAGCATGATTGCCGGCGCGCTGGCACCGTCCACCGGCACCTTGCAATTCAACGGCGAGCCCTTGAACGGTTTGCCGACCCATGCCATGGCGGCGCGCGGCATCATGCGCACCTTTCAGCACAACAAGCCCTTTGCCAGCATGTCGGTTCGCGAGAACGTCATGATGGGCCTGCACACCCGCTTCAGGGGTTCGCTTTGGCAGGTGCTGGCGGGCACACGCGGCGCGGCGCAGGCCGAGCGTGATGCCGCACAGCGTGCCGACGCGCTGGTGGACTTTGTCGGGCTGGGCGAATGGCGCAATGCCGACGTCAGCACCCTGTCTTTCGGCCAGGGGCGGCTGCTGGAGATTGCAAGGGCCCTGGCTGCCGAGCCCAAGCTGATGCTGTTCGACGAACCGGCGGCGGGCCTGACACCCGCAGAGTGTGACCGGCTGTCCGACATCATCCGCGAGATATCCCGGCGTGGCATTGCCGTGCTGCTGATCGAGCATGACATGCGCTTCCTCATGGCGCTGGCCCACCGGGTGGTAGTGCTGAACTTTGGCCGCAAGATTGCCGAGGGCACGCCGACTGAAATCCAGGCCAATGCGGCAGTGGTCTCTGCCTACCTGGGCGATGTGAGGGTGGCCCATGCTTCAGCTGCATGATGTTACCGGCGGCTACGGCCACGGCCCGGTGGTGCAGGGCATCAGCCTGCGGGTGGAGAAGGGCGAAACCATTGCCTTGCTAGGCCCCAACGGCGCGGGCAAGTCTACGTTGCTGGGGGCGCTGTCGGGTACGCTGCCGGTGCGCAGTGGCAGCGTGGTGATGGATGGGTTGGAGATGGGTGCGCTGCCCAGCCACCGCATTGTGCAGCACGGCCTGGTACAGGTACCTGAAGGCCGGCGCGTTTTTGCGCCCCTGACGGTGGAAGACAACCTGCGCCTGGGCACCGTGCGCCTAAAAAACAATTCCGCTGTCGGCGTGGCCGAACGCTTTGACTACGTTTACGCCATGTTCCCTCGCCTCGCCGAGCGGCGGCTGCAACGGGCCGGCACCCTGTCGGGTGGCGAGCAACAGATGGTGGCGATTGGCCGCGCCCTGATGTCGTCACCCCGCGTGCTGTTGCTGGACGAGCCCTTTCTGGGCCTGGCGCCGATGGTGGTGGAAGA
>JANOAP010000424.1:0-4816 GCA_031411175.1 Rhodoferax sp.
TGGCTCGATTAAAGACCGCATTGCGCTGGCCATGGTAGAAGCCGCCGAGAAAAGCGGCGACCTCAAACCCGGCGGCACTATCATCGAGCCCACCTCGGGCAACACTGGCATTGGCCTGGCCATGGTGGCGGCTGTCAAGGGTTACAAACTGGTGCTGGTGATGCCCGACAGCATGTCCATCGAACGTCGCCGCCTGATGCTGGCCTATGGCGCGTCGTTTGACTTGACCCCGCGTGAAAAAGGCATGAAAGGCTCGATTGCCCGAGCCATGGAGCTGGTCGCCGCCACGCCCAATTCATGGATGCCCCAGCAGTTTGAGAACCCGTCCAACATCGACGCCCATGTGCGCACCACGGCACAGGAAATTCTGGCGGACTTCCCCAACGGGGTGGATGCGCTCATCACCGGCGTGGGCACCGGCGGACACCTCACCGGCTGCGCACAGGTGCTAAAAGCCAAATGGCCCAACTTGAAGGTCTACGCCGTGGAGCCTCAGGCATCCCCGGTGATTTCGGGCGGCGCACCCTCGCCACATCCAATCCAGGGCATTGGCGCAGGCTTCATCCCCAAGAACCTGAACACCGCGCTGCTGGACGGTGTGATTCAGGTCGATGCCGAACCCGCCCGCGAAATGGCCCGCCGCTGCGCGCGCGAAGAAGGCATTCTGGTGGGCATTTCCAGCGGTGCCACGCTGGCCGCCATTGCGCAAAAACTGCCCGACTTGCCCGCAGGTGCCACTGTGCTGGGGTTCAACTACGACACGGGGGAACGCTATTTGTCGATTGAGGGATTTTTGCCTGCATAACCATCGCTTCAAGCCGGAAACGACCTGCGGCGGCGCGAACTTCTTTCATGTGTCCGTGACCAGGAAGAACTTTGGTCTCGATGGTCACCAGCCCGGCCTGAGCCAACTGGTCTACATCACGTTTGACGGCGCTGCGATCACGGTGCAAGCGCCCAGCAATGACGGTAATTGAACCCGGCTCATCTTTGACACTTCGAAATACGTCAAGACGGCTGGCAGTCAGCAGACGCAAGAGTGCCGCAGGGTCTTCAAAGCTGACCGTACGTTCTTCAGACAGGCGCTTACCAGCGTCGGCCAGACGTGCCAACGATTGACCTCTGAGAAAAAACTCCTGATCAGTGCCGACTTTGAGAGTCACGGTTTTCATGCATTGTTCCTAAGTTCTGTCCAATCAGTCTGAAACTGCTCTTCAATGTCTTCGTTTGGTTATCCTGCCGTACTCTCGTGAGATGCAGTCGGCCACGCTCAAAACGCGCCGATGGGGGCTTCGCCCCCATGCCCCCAATGTCCGTAGCCATGATTGATCGCGTCAAGCATCATTGCAAATAGTAAAAGGGGAAAAGAGCCAAAGTTTAAAGAGTCCTGGCGATACGGAAACCGGTGACGTTGTCACGGTTGCCCGGCGTGTACCAGCTGCGGAAGGCCGAGCGCAAGAACCCTGGGTAGTAGTACCAGGAGCCGCCGCGAAGCACCCGCCGCGCCGGGTCGCCTCCTGTCCAGGCCGAGCCATCCGATGGCGCGCCGTTGTAGTTGTCGTGAAATACGTCTTCAACCCATTCCCACACATTGCCATGCACGTTATATAGACCAAAAGGGTTAGGCGCAAAACTGGTGACGGGCACAGTCGCTTTGCGCCACTCGCCTTTGGCACTGCCGTTGAAAGGTGTGCCAGTCCCGTCATAGTTGGCCTGGCTGGTGTTGATGCTGTTGCCCCACCAAAACGCCGTCTGGGTGCCTGCCCGTAGGGCGTATTCGCGTTCCGCCTCACTGAGCAAGCGGTAAGGTTTGCCACTGGTCTGGCGAAGCCACTGGGTGTAGGCCTGCGCATCGTTCCAGCTCACGCAGACCACGGGGTGAGCGTCCGTCTGGGTGAAGCCTGGGTTGAGCCAATTGAAGGCTTTGTCCTTCTTCCACTCGGTGCCGGTGAAGGTAAAGCATCCGTCGCTCCGCTCGGCTTCGGTCTGGTAGCTCCTGGCACGCACAAAGGCCGCAAACTCGGCCACTGTGATGGCGTCACGGCCAACCGCAAAGCTGCGCACGCTCACACTGTGTTGCGGACTTTCGCGGCTGGTGAGGGTTGCCGCAATGCCAGCTGCGTTGGCCAACCCCTGCTCATCCGCGCTACTGCCCATGGTGAAACTACCTGCGGGGATAACCACCAGCTCGGGGCAGTCCGCGCAGTCTTTGAGAGTGCCACCCGCGGGCACCGCGTTGCCCGCGGCGACCGTCGGGCTGTTGGCGGCGGGCTGAGCAGGCCTTGCGCCTAGCGCCGCTACGCGCCGCCTGGCCAGCAGCGCATAGCGGCCCGCAGGGTAATCCTTGAGGTAGTCTTCAAACGCTGATCGCTCGATGCTGTCCTTGACGCCATCCCAATAAGCGTCTTCAATCTCTTCGGCGCTACGGGCCCGGCTGGGCGCACCTCTGGCCGGTGCCACTTCGATTGTGGTGGGGCCGAAGAAATAGAAGTTGCCACGCAGGTCGTTGACCAGGCTGGGGCGCTGCTCGTGGCTGGCACGTTTGGCCTTGTCGTCCACAGAGGCTTTGACTTGCTCCAGCGCAATGCGAATCTCAACACCTGGGGTCTGGATAACTTGCGCCAGCTCCCAGGTGAAAAGGCCATTATTTGTCGACTGGTTGGGCACCTGGTCAAGCGCTTTCTGGTTGCGCCCGGCACTCATCATGATGATCTGCCCGGTGCTGGGCTCGGGCGGCAGAAGGCCACGCGTGGCCCCCACGCTGCGCGTGCCCTGCTTGGGAAACGGGTTGTCGCGGCAGGCATCAATGATGAAGACGGCCACGCGGGCGTCCTTGAGGGCGTCTTGCACATCGATCAGGGGCACGCCATCGCGCTGCACCTGGCCTTCATTCAGAGCCTTGATGTCGGTGGGCAATAGCAACTGGTTAGCGCCAATCTGCACGCCGTGACCGGCAAAATAAAACACCACTTCGTCACCCTTGCCGATCCGAGCCTTGAAGTTGTCCACCGTGCTCCAAAGCCGCTCGCGCCCCAGGTCATTGGCCTGGGTGACGTCGAAACCGGCTTTCTTGAGCACACCAGCAATCAGGTTGGCGTCGTTCTTGGCGTTTTTAAGTTTTTCAACCCCCTGGTACTGGTCATTGCCGATCACCAAGGCCAGGCGGGCTGCGTGGCTTGAAGGGGTGGCGGCAACCAGCACAACCAAGGCCAGCAAAGCCCGGATCATGCAAAGGCCGCGGTGAAGAAAGCCAGGTTGAAACTTCATGGAAGACTCCCTGTCGCCAAAAGAATAGTGGATTTATTTTGCCATTTGCAGGCCCGCCGACGAATGATCAGGCCCTGCACCTCAGTGATACCCCTGCTCCCGCTGATGCCGCACAGCAAGCACGACAACCAAATCTGCCGCCTCGTCGTACTGGTACAACGCCAGATAACCCGACTTGCCGCGTGAGATCACCAGCTCACGCAGGCCTTCCTCCAGGGGGCGACCAATTTTGGGGTGCAGCTCAAGGATGCAGAGCGCATCGGTAATCAGATCGACCGTCTGCACGGCCTCATGCGGAAACCTCTCCAGCAAAAAATCTACGAGTTGGTCCAGATCATCGGCGGCATCGACAGACAAAACCCAGCGGGTCATCAGGCGCGCTTTAGCAGGGTGTCAATGCGAACCGCCTTGGGACGGCTGACTTTGACCCCGCGCACCTTGGCCTTGAGGTATTCGCTAAAGGCTGCGCCATCAATCACCTGGCCGGAATCAACAACCCGTTTGCGGGACCTCAGTGCGTCGGCCACAAAGGCACTGTGATTTTCAGCGTTTGAGAGTGTGGCTTCAATCGCGCCCACCATGATGGCATGCGCCGTCACCCCTTGGCTGGTCGCCAGGCGATTGAGACGAAGCTTGGTTTCTTCGGCAAGTTTGACTGAGACGGTTGGCATAGGAATTCTCCGTTTTGCGGACTAAATACTACCATGGTAATACCTCGTCTTTGAGACAGTCGTATCATCACGGCTTCCTGCTTGATAACCACAAGCCACCGAGATAGAAACCATGATCCGACTCACAGAACTCAAGCTGGGGCTTGACCACACCCCCGACGATTTAGACGCGCTGGTGCGCAAGACACTGGCGTTGACCACGGCTGACGCGGCCCCCTTTTACGTCTTCAAGCGCAGCTACGACGCGCGCAAAGCGCAGCTTCTGGTCGTCTATATCGTCGATGTAGAACTGGCAAGCCCCAAAATGGAACAGGCCTTGCTCGTGCAGCACGCGGGCGACCCGCACATCAGTGCGACACCTGACATAGGTTACACAGCCGTCGCCCATGCGCCCGCCAACCTGCGATTGCGCCCCGTCGTGGTCGGCTTCGGCCCCTGCGGCATCTTTGCGGCCCTTTTGCTGGCCCAAATGGGCTTCAAGCCCATCGTGCTGGAGCGCGGCAAAACCGTGCGCCGGCGCACCAAAGACACCTGGGGCCTGTGGCGCAAGAACCAGCTCAATCCGGAATCCAACGTGCAGTTTGGCGAGGGTGGCGCGGGCACGTTTTCAGATGGCAAGCTGTGGAGCCAGATCAAGGACCCGCGCTACCTGGGCCGCAAGGTGATG
This sequence comes from Rhodoferax sp., assembly GCA_031411175.1. Taxonomy (GTDB): domain Bacteria; phylum Pseudomonadota; class Gammaproteobacteria; order Burkholderiales; family Burkholderiaceae_C; genus JANYCG01. The sequence goes on from JANOAP010000424.1 coordinate 4,606, forward strand.
CAGGAGTTCGTCAAGGCCGGCGCGCCTGAAGACATCCTGACTGAATCGCATCCGCACATTGGCACCTTCAAGCTGGTGAAGGTGGTCGAGAACATGCGCGAGCAGATCATTGCACTGGGCGGCGAAATACGCTTTGAGCAGCGCGTCACCGATGTGCTGATCGAGGAAGAGACTGACGGCAAACACATTCGCGGACTCACCGTGCTGGACC
>JANOAP010000425.1:0-3120 GCA_031411175.1 Rhodoferax sp.
GCCGCAAGGCTTCGGCTTGGCCGCGCAGGGTATCGAGGTCGTCCCCGTAAATCTTGATGGCGATCTGCGTGCGCACGCCCGACAGCATGTGGTCGATGCGGTGGCTGATGGGCTGGCCAATGCCAATGGCGGCGGGCAGTGTGGCAATACGGCTGCGGATATCGGCGTAAACCTGCTCCACACTGCGCGCGCTGCGTTTGAGCTTGAGGTCTAGCTCCGACACATGCACACCCTCGGCGTGTTCGTCGAGTTCGGCCCGGCCCGAGCGGCGGCCCACGTGCTCCACCTCGGGCACATCTTGCAGTGCCTTCTCGGCAATGGTGCCAATGCGGGCCGATTCCGTCAGCGTGGTGCCGGGGTTCAGACGCAAGCCCACCAGGGCCACCCCTTCGTTGAAGGGCGGCAAAAAGGTGGTGGGGAAGAAAGGCACCGCCGCCATGGCCAGCACGGCAGACACCCCACCCGCCGCCACCCAGCCACGGGGCGCGTTCAGCACTTTTTGCAAGGCGGCGGCATACCGCGCCTTGACCCCGGCTTGCACGTTGGTGTCACCATGGTCAAGGCCCTTGATCCTGGGCAGCAGGTAGTACGACATGACTGGTGTCAGTGTGACGGACACCACCATGGAGGCCAGCAGCGACACGATGTAGGCCACGGCCAGCGGCTGCATCAAACGCCCTTCAATGCCAGGCAAAAAGAACAGCGGCAGCAACACCAGCACGATGATGACGGTGGCCAGCACAATGCCCGAACGCACCTCCAGAGTCGCCTTGGCGATCAGCTCCAGCGGCCCCAGCCTGGCGTTGGGATGCGCCACACGGTCCATCTTGAGGCGGCGCAGCACGTTCTCCACGCCCACCACGGCATCGTCCACCAGGCCACCGATGGCAATTGTCAGACCGCCCAGCGTCATGGTGTTGATGGACAGGCCGAAGTACTTGAACACCAGCACGGTGATCATCACGCTCAACGGGATCGCCGTGAGTGAAATCAGTGTGGTGCGTACATTCAGCAAGAAGAAATACAGCACCACGGCCACCACGGCAGACGCCGCCAGCAGCTTGCCCTTGAGGGTGTCCACCGATGACTCGATGAAGCTGGCCTGGCGCATGGTGATCTTGGGTTCACCCATACCAGGGGGCAGGCCCTTCTTGAGTTCTTCCAGCGCGGCTTCCACCTTTTCGGTCAATTTCACGGTGTCGGCATCGGGCTGTTTCTGGATGCCCAGAATCACGGCGGGCTGCCCGTTCAGACCCGCATCGCCGCGTTTGATGGCGGGTGCAAAGGTGACCTTGGCCACCTGGCCCAGCTGTATCGCCTTGCCATTGCGAAAAGCCACCGGCAGGCGCTGCAAGTCTTCAATGCGTGTGGTGCGGCCAATGTTGCGTATGAGGTATTCGCGCGAGTTCAGCTCCAGAAAGCCGCCGCTGGAGTTGCCTGCAAACCCCTTCAGCGCCGAAGCCATGGCTTCCAGGTCAATCCCCAGTGCGGCCATGCGTGCCGTGTCGGGCTGCACCTGGTACTGGCGCACCTCGCCACCAATGGGCACCACCTGCGCCACGCCGGGCAGCGTGAGCAGGCGCGGGCGCATCACGAAATCGGCGTATTCGCGCACCGCCATCGGGCTGATCTTGCTGGTGTCAATCGGCAGCGCCAGCAGCATGATCTCGCCCATGATGGAGCTGATAGGCCCCATGCCCACATGCTCCACCCCCTGGGGCAACTGCTCCCGTACGACGGACAAACGCTCGCCCACCACCTGGCGGGCGCGATAGATGTCCGTCTTCCAGTCAAAGGTGATGTAGACGAACGACAGCCCCACGCTGGAGACCGAGCGAATGCTTTCCACCCCGGGGATGCCGCCCATAGAGGTTTCCAGTGGCGCGGTGATGAGTTGTTCGACCTCTTCCGGGGCCATGCCACCCGCCTCTACCTGCAAGGTGACGGTGGGTTTGTTGAGGTCGGGGAACACGTCTACCGGCATTCTGACGAGTGTGAACCCGCCCACGACCAGCAGCAGAACAGAGAGAACCACCACCATGAGCCGGTTGCCCAGGGCGGTGTGAATGAGTTTTTCAAACATGTTAATTGGCTTGTGTCGTGTGGCGTTAGCGAACCTGGTTAACCAATGGCGCCCCCTGCGTGACCACGCGGTCCCCGGCTTTGAGCCCATCCACCACCGACACGGTGGCACCGTCCAGCGCAATGAAGCGCACAGGGCGCGCCTGAAACACTTCTGCCCCGGTGTGCACCCACACCACGTCCTGATTGCTGGGGTTTTTGACCACGGCCCCCGTGGGGATGGCAAAGCCCTTGACCTGCTCTTTGGTTTGCACGATCACTTTCACCGGCTGGTGGACGGCAAGCGCCACAGCACCGTTGCCGGTGGTGCTGAACTGCAAGGGAATCGCACCATCACGCAGGCTGCGGCCTGCGCCGACGAACTTGAGCGGCACACTCACGCCCGAAGCCAGGCTGGCGCTGGCCGACGCAATATTCGCCAGCAGGGCCGCATCAAACGCGCTGGCTTCCACCATCAGCCGTGCGGGGTCCACGATTTCAAACAGAACCTCGCGTGCGTCCACCACCTGGCCCGCCACCACGTTGGCAGAAGAAATCACACCCGATACGGGTGCCAGCAGCGCCTCGGTGGCCGACACGCTGGCCCCCACAGCAGCCACGCGCTGGGCCAGGCTGGCGGCCTCGGCGCGGGCGGCGTCAATGTCCTTCTGCGCCACGGTGCCTTCTAGCTGCTCCAGCCGCGCCACGCGCTGGCGTGCAAGGCCCAAATTTGCCTGGAGTTCAGCGGCCTGTGCTACCTGGTTGGCTCGCTCTATGGCGCTGGCGGTGGCACGTATGACCGCCAGCGTCTCGCCCTTGCGCACCGCTTGTCCCAGTGTGGGCAGGCCGCGGGGTCCGGGCTCAATGCGGCCAGCCTGGGTGGGTTGCACCTTGCCGCCCGCGTTGGGGTCGGCCACCACCCGGCCCGTCAGTTCGATGGTCTTGGGCAGGGCCTTTTCTTCGGCCATCACCGTGCGCACGGCCAGTTGGCGTTGTGTGGGCTTGGGCAGAAAGACGCTGCCGTCCGCTTGGCGCCTGGGCGAGTTGCCGCCGGTTGCC
>JANOAP010000426.1:0-20703 GCA_031411175.1 Rhodoferax sp.
GGTGATTCCAGAGGTTTTTTCTTTGAAAGCTTTAACCAGCGGTCTTTTAATGAGGCGGCCGGTGTGGATGTAAAGTTTGTTCAGGACAACCACAGCCGGTCTGCCAAAGGCGTACTGCGCGGGTTGCACTACCAAATTCAGCAGCCCCAAGGCAAGCTGGTGCGCGTTGTTCGGGGTTCGGTATTTGATGTGGCCGTGGATATCCGGAAATCGTCTCCGAATTTTGGGCGCTGGGTGGGGGTTGAGTTGACGGAAGACAATCATCGGCAACTTTGGGTGCCGCCCGGATTTGCGCACGGTTTTCTTGTGACCAGTGACACCGCAGATTTTTTGTACAAGACTACCGACTATTACGCCCCCGAGTTTGAGCGCTGCGTTGCCTGGAATGACCCGGCGATTGGTGTTGAATGGCCGCTGGGCGGGATGGCTCCGCAGTTGTCCGCCAAAGACAAAGCGGGTGCTTCCCTTGCGAAGGCCTGAACCATGAAAGTATGCCTGTGAGCCAAACCCGCAAAATTGCCTTGATCACCGGCGTCACAGGTCAAGATGGTGCCTATCTGGCGGAGCTGTTGCTGGACAAGGGCTATGAAGTCCACGGCATGAAGCGGCGCAGTTCCATGTTCAATACTGCACGCATCGATCATTTGTTTCATGACTTGCATGAGACAGGCAAACCCTTTTACTTGCACCACGGCGACATGACTGATTCGTCTAGCCTGACGCGGATCATTCAAAAAGTTCAGCCTGACGAGATCTACAACCTTGCGGCTCAGAGTCACGTCGCCGTCTCCTTTGAAGAGCCGGAGTACACCGCCAATTCGGATGCCTTGGGCGCACTGCGTATTCTGGAAGCCATACGAATTCTCGGGTTGGAGAAGAAGACCCGGTTTTACCAGGCGTCCACCTCCGAGTTGTATGGTCTGGTGCAGCAAACGCCGCAAACGGAAACGACACCGTTTTATCCGCGCAGCCCCTATGCGGTGGCCAAGCTCTATGCCTACTGGATCACGGTCAACTACCGTGAGGCCTATGGCATGTACGCCTGCAACGGCATTCTGTTCAACCATGAGTCTCCCATCCGAGGAGAAACCTTCGTCACGCGCAAAATCACCCGTGCGCTGGCACGCATCAAGCTGGGACTGCAGGAGTGCCTCTACCTGGGTAACCTGAACGCGCTTCGCGATTGGGGCCACGCCAAAGATTATGTCGAGATGCAGTGGCTGATGTTGCAGCAAGATCAGCCGGAAGACTTTGTTATCGCCAGTGGCGTGCAGTACAGCGTGCGAGACTTCGTCAACCTGGCAGCCCGCGAACTTGGCTTGGGCATCACCTGGCGCGGGAGCGGAGAGCAGGAAAAGGGCTTTGATGCCGCTGGCAAATGCATCGTCGCGGTTGATCCGCGCTATTTCCGCCCTACAGAGGTTGAAACGCTTTTGGGCGACGCGAGCAAGGCAAGGCACAAGCTAGGCTGGACACCCAAGATCAGTTTCGACGCGCTTGTGAGTGAGATGGTGCGCGAAGATCTCAAGAGTGCTGAGCGGGATGAGTTGGTGAAGCGACACGGCTATGTCACGGTGAGCAACCACGAGTAGTTGGTATCACCAATGGACAAAAATGCGAAGATTTATGTTGCTGGACATCGCGGACTTGCGGGGAGCGCAATCGTGCGGGAACTCCTGCGGCAGGGATACCGCAATGTTGTCGTGCGCAGCCATTCAGAATTGGACCTTGAGGATTTGCAGGAGGTCCGTAGCTTTTTTCAACACGAGAAGCCTGTAGTTGTATTTCTCGCCGCAGCCAAAGTCGGTGGCATTCATGCCAACAACAGCTATCCGGCCGATTTTTTGATGCGAAATCTGCTCATTGAAACCAATACGTTTCTCGCAGCGCACGAGGCGTGTGTCGAGCGATTGATTTTTTTAGGTAGCTCGTGCATTTACCCGCGCGACTGCCCACAACCCATCAAAGAAGAATATCTCCTGACCGGTCCCCTTGAAACAACGAATCGTTCCTATGCATTGGCAAAGATCGCCGGTGTAGAAATGTGTTGGGCTTACAACCGTCAGCACGGTACGCGTTGGCTGGCCGCCATGCCCACAAACCTTTATGGCCCGGGCGACAACTATGACCTGAATAGCTCGCATGTTCTGCCCGCCTTGATGCGCAAGATGCACGAGGCCAAACTTGCCAGTGCGAACGAAGTCGTGTTGTGGGGCACCGGTACGCCAAGGCGTGAGTTTCTATACGTAGATGACCTTGCGAACGCACTAGTGTTCCTGGGCGGACTCGATGAAAAGAAATTCGCGGCGCTCGTTGATCCCACATGCTGCCCACTCATTAATGTTGGGTTGGGATATGACTTGACCATTCGAGAGTTGGCTGAGGCCATTTCGTCAGTTGTTGGTTACAGCGGAGCATTCTTGCAGGACACGAGCCGACCCGATGGCACGATGCGGAAGGTTATGGATGTTTCGCGAATGAAGCAGCTGGGTTGGTTTGCCCGCACACCTCTGACCGAAGGTTTAATGACAACCTACCGAGCATTTTTAGCGAGCGGCTCATAGCCCGGCAGTTCCCGCGAATGACGTTAAAGCGAAACATACTTGCGAATTATCTGGGGGCTGGGTCGATTGCATTGATACCTATTCTTGCCTTGCCTTGGTATCTGCAGGCGCTGGGTCTCAAACAGTTTGGCCTGATTGGCATAGTTGTTATGTTGCAGGCTGTGCTGGGCCTCCTGGACGCCGGTACAAGCCAGGCATTGATGCGGGAAGTTACGGTGCGTTTGGATGCGACTGACACAGGGTTCCGTCGTGCGGCGTTCCTGCTTTTTGGTTTTGAGCGAGTGTATTGGCTCTTCGCCTTGGGCGCTGGCTGCCTGATTCTGGCCCTGTCTGATGTCATCGCGACGCAGTGGCTTGACTTTAAAGAATTACCCATCGACTTGGGTCGATCGGCCTTGTATGGTGCAGCGGTACTTTTCGCAGTGCAGTTTCCTGGCTCGGTCTACCGAAGCGTCCTGGTAGCTGCGCAGGCGCAAGTGGCTCTCAATGGCATCATGTTTTGTGGCGCGCTAGCGCGCCATGTCGGGGGTGTGATCGTGGTGTTTGCCTGGCCCACATTAACGGCGTACCTCGCCTGGCATGCCCTGATTGCCTTACTCGAAACTTTGACGCGAGCCAGATTCGCATGGAAAGCGTTGAACGTAAAACGGGCTCATCTTTACTGGAAAACAGGTGAGCTGCGCCCGGTATGGAGACCGGTGGCCAGCATGTCTGGCGCCGCTTGGCTGGGAGCATTGACCATCCAGGTAGACAGAATCGTTTTAAGCCGGACGGCCTCAATTGAACAGTTCGGTTATTACACGATCGCTGTGATGGTCGCGACCGGCGTATTGCAACTGGTCTATCCGTTGGTTCAAGCTGTACTGCCACAGGCCATTCAGTTGAGGACGCATCCGGCAGCGCTGCGGATACTTAGTTTCAAACTGATGGGGATAGTTGGTTTGCTTTCTTTGTTGGGAGCCCTGATATTTTTTACCTCGGGCAACTGGATGCTCCATAAATGGTTGAGCAACCAAGAAGCGGCAACGGCGATCTTCCCTATCCTGGCAATTTTGTTATTGGGAACTGCATTGAACGCCTTTTACAACGTGGGTTATGTAAACTGGCTCGTTGAAGAAAAGACCCATCGCGTGTTTCAGGTCAATGCGCTTGCGTTGGTACTGTCCGTGGCGCTGACTCCCGTTTTCGTCACCCATTTCGGTGTTATCGGTGCCGCGTTTGGATGGCTGATGATTAATTTGATCGGTTTTGTTCTGAGCCTCGAGTGGGTAATACAAAAGCAGCAGAATGACAGAAAATCTTAGGAAAATATACTGGCTCCTCAGCGCCCAGTTTGGTCTCGATGTTCGGCGGACGCTTCTTTCGTTGCGCGGAATTCCACGGTATCTTGCCGACTGGCTTCGTTTTCGTAAAAAGTACGAGGGACAACTCAATTTTTTCCCCTGTTTGCATGATTGGTATGCAGAAGGAGGAACTACCAAGAGTGAATACTTCGTGCAGGATTTGCATGTAGCCAGGAAGATCCATCTGAAAAACCCGTCACGGCATGTCGACATTGGGTCGCGGATAGACGGTTTTGTCGCCCATGTGGCGAGTTTCAGGGAGATTGAGGTCTTCGATATCCGTCCCGTGACCTCGCTGATTCCCGGTGTGATTTTCAGGCAAGAGGATCTGATGAATCCAAACATATCCCTTGCCGGGCACTGTGATTCCCTTTCCTGCCTTCACGCGCTAGAGCATTTTGGGCTTGGCCGATATGGCGACCCCATTGACCCCAATGGATACGTTACGGGATTTGGCAACATGGCCGGGTTGCTGAAGGCCAGAGGCATCTTCTACCTTTCCGTACCCATTGGGCGAGAGCGGGTTGAATTCAATGCCCATCGTATTTTCAATCCGCTCTCGCTCGTTCGCTTGGCTGCATTGAAAGGCCTGATGCTGCAGGACTTTGCGTGGGTGGAGCCCGGGCGCACGCTTATGGACTCCATAAGTCCGGAAAAAGACATGCTCACACTGAGCAAACTGCGTTACGCCTTGGGTATTTTTACATTCGTCAAGCAATGAGGATCGGCTAGTGAAGGAATCAATCAAACAGGCCATCGGGGCAAATGCGAATGAAGAGGAGCGTCAACGCTGGTTGACTCGTACCCTGAAAGCGATCCCGCCAGGGCTGCGAATTCTTGACGCTGGTGCCGGCGAACTGCGGAACAAGGCGCTTTGCATGCATCTAGTTTACGTGTCTCAGGATGTATGCCAGTATGACGGAAATGGTGACGCCCAAGGCTTGCAAACCGGCTCGTGGGATACCACGAAGATTGATCTTGTCTGTGACATTGTGGATATTCCGGAGCAAGACGGAGCATTTGATGTGATTCTTTGTAGCGAGGTGTTCGAGCATTTGCCCGATGCCTTGAAAGCACTGGACGAGTTTGGACGTCTGCTCAAACCGGGAGGCAAGCTGATTACTACAGCGCCCTTCGCTTCATTGGTTCACTTCGCTCCCTACCATTACGCGACCGGGTTTAGCCGGTATTGGTATGAATATCATTTGCCACCACGAAGCTTTGAGATCCTTGAACTTTCGCCCAACGGCGACTGGTTCTCATACGCGAAACAGGAATTGCTAAGGCTTCCCGTCATGGCTCGGCTGTATGGAGATCGAATTTGGCCTTTGGCCTACCTGTTTGCCGGTGCTGGATTGCTCTACTTTTGGCTGCGCGGAGGCTCAAAAATAGCAGATGATGTTGCGTGCTTTGGCTGGCATTGTGTTGCTGTAAAAAAATAATGGATGTCAATGCTTTTCCCTGAGTTGATGATTTCTATCCGTGGAGATGACAAGGTACTGGAAATCGGGCCTGGCTCCTCGCCTCAGCCACGGAGCAACGCATTTCTCGAGTTGAGCTTCATGTGTGAGCAGGATGTGAAGTTTGACGCAGCAAATGGAGTCGTCACATTTATGCCAAAAGAAGAAACTGCTTTTGCTCAGTTCTCTTCGGTGACCTCGTTTTTTCACAGAATGCTTGAGCTCGGATGGGATGATCTGTGCACTTCAAATAAAACTATATTCTTTGAGGGCGTCGAATTTAATCAGCCGTTCGCTGTCGGAAAAGCAAATACGCTTGAAAAACTTTTGCCAGCCAAGTCACGTATTACACAGAAACAATCGTTAAGGCATCTGATTGACCGAATCGAAAATAAGTTGAAACTGTAGGCGCAAGTGATCATTTCCCAAATCATTGGTGGTCTCGGCAACCAGATGTTCCAGTATGCGATGGGGCGTGCGTTGTCGCTGGAAAACCGGCAACCCCTCATGCTGGATATTTCAGACTTTGATGGTTACGATTTGCACCAGGGCTTTGAACTGCAACGGATTTTCAATGCCTCAATCTTGATAGCCCAGCCGTCAGATATTCAGCATGTTCTCGGCTGGCAATCACCCCACTTTGTCAGGTGGCTTTTGATGCGCCCGGCGTTTTCGGGCCTGCGCGGGGAAAAGTTTGTTTTGGAGCCGCATTTCCAGTATTGGTCAAAAGTCAGTGATATTCAAGGGGACTGCTATGTCAGGGGATATTGGCAATCTGAAAAATACTTCCAGAAACATACGGCAACCATACGTCAAGACTTCTCCTTCAAACTGCCATTGACTGGTAAAAATGCTGAACTGGTCAGCCAAATGACTCAGGTGAATGCCATCAGTCTGCATGTGAGACGTGGAGACTATGTCAATAATTCAAAAACCAATTCAGTGCATGGGGTCTGCTCACTTGACTATTACCAGGCGGCGGTTGAATACATTTTAAAACGGGTGGAGAAGCCCTGTTTTTTTGTCTTCTCAGACGATATTCCCTGGGTGAAGAAAAACCTTAAAATTGGAATGCCTTGTGAATATGTCGATCACAATCAGGGCCCGGCGAGCCACCTGGACATGCAACTGATGAGTAAGTGCAGGCACCACATCATTGCCAATAGTTCATTCAGTTGGTGGGGTGCGTGGCTTAACCTTGATCCACACAAGATAGTCATTGCGCCCCGAAAATGGTTTTCGGCCAGCAAGAATACCGCTGATTTGCTGCCCATTGCTTGGACAGCGCTATGAATCCGGCCCATGAGAATGTCCGGTTGAGCATTGCATTGCCGGTGTTCAACGCGGGGAAACACCTTCGCTTGGCCATCCTGTCGGTTGCGCATCAGACCTTCACGGATTGGGAGCTGCTCATCATGGATGATGGTTCCACCGATGGTGCCCTGGATGACGTTGCCGACATCTGCGACGACCGGATTCGCGTCTGCCGGGATGGCGTCAACCGGGGGTTGACTTTTCGCCTCAACGAGGCGATCGCGATGGCCCGCGGCGATTTTTTTGCCCGAATGGACTCTGATGACGTTTCGTACCCCGAACGATTTGCCCGCCAACTGAAAGCCCTGGAAGCCGATCCGGGGCTGGACTTGCTGGCAACGCGCGCCATTACGATCAACGACGACAATCAAATGACCGGGCTCTTTCCTTTTGCAAGGACTCACCAGGATATTTGTGCTCAACCTTGGCGTGGATTCCATTTTCCACACCCCACATGGATGGGCAGGATGGAATGGTTCCGGCAGCACCGCTATGGCGTTCCAGCCGCCTACCTCAGTGAAGATCAGGAATTGCTTTTGAGAACCTACCGCGAAAGCAAGTTTGCCACGCTCGACGTGATCTTGTTCGCCTACCGGCTTCGGGGCAAGACTGACTGGGTCAAGTTGGCCAAAACCCGAAGGGCTGTGCTTGCGTCCCAGCGGCAACAATTTGTCCGCACAAGGCAATGGCGTTTTCTCTTGCTGGCCGCATTCAGCTATTTTGCAAAGTCAGTGCGCGACCTGTCCAAGAGGTTGACAGGTGGCAGCTTCTATCCCGTTAAAAAAATGGATGACGGCGCTGCGGTGCAGGCCTGGCACCAGATTCGGGGTGACTTGCTCATGTCCAAAGTGGAAAGCGCAAAGTGAAAAAACTCTGCGTGGTTGCAACCATTCCTGCTGTGGTTCATGCATTTTTGCGGGGGCATATCCAGGCCGCCGCCGCAAACTATGACGTCACGGTGGTTTGCAATGCCGCCGACGTGCACTTGCTGGATGGTCTCAGTGCGCGCATCATTTTTTTGCCTGTGGAGCGCAAGCCCTCGCCCTGGAGAGACTTATTGACTTTGCTCCAGCTGCTAGGGCTGTTCCGTAGAGAGCGCTTTGATATTGTGCACACCCACATGCCCAAGACGGGACTGCTGGGAATGCTGGCGGCTTGGGTGGCACGTGTTCCCGTGCGGATTCATACGTTTCACGGTGAGGTTTGGGCGACGCGACGTGGTTGGCAACGATTGGCCTTGAAAAGTCTGGATCGTTGGGTGAGTCGGCTCGCAACCAACGTTTTGGCTGTCAGCCCGTCTCAACTTGCTTTTTTGATCAAAGAAGGAGCTTTGCCTGGGGGCAAGGCCAACGTCATGGGTGCGGGTTCGGTGTGCGGTGTCGATCCGCTTCGGTTTTGTCCTGATGCAGACTCGCGGCGCATCATCCGTGACAGTATTGGTGTTGGGCACGATGCAAAAGTGATTCTCTTTGTGGGTCGCCTCAACCGTGACAAGGGCATGCTCGACTTGGCCACTGCATTCAATGGACTGGCGAAAGACGAGCAAAGCGCTGCTTTGCTTCTGGTTGGCGCAGAAGAAGATGTGTCATTTGGGCAGATGCAGGAAATCTGTGTAAATGCGCCTGGGCGGGTTCACTATCAGCGTTTCACATCAAACCCCGAGCGTTATATGGCGGCAGCCGATATATTCTGCCTGCCCAGCTACCGTGAAGGGCTGCCTATGACGGTCATAGAAGCGGCTGCCTGCGGAGTACCTGCCGTGGCTTCCCGCGTCTACGGCATCACCGATGCGGTGGAGGAAGGCAAGACTGGATTACTTTTCAACGCGGGAAATGTCACCGAGCTTGCACAAGCACTCAAGCGGTTGATTTCTGACGATGAATGTCGGCTGCAAATGGGCTACGCTGCCCGCAAGCGCGCTTTGGAACTGTTTCCTGCGGAAAAAATCACGCGCGAGATGGTATCGTTCTATGACCGTCTGTCGGTGAAGTCTTGAGGAAAGAATGGCTCCAATCCTGAGTGCAAAAAGCAATAGCCGGATGTTAGTCACGGGCGGCTACGGCTTTGTCGGGCGCGCGGTGTGTGCCGGTCTCGCGAAGCGCAAGCAGCATGTCGTGTGTGCCGTGCGTACGGAGCCAACCTCCCCAATGGAAGGTGAATTTCTGCACTTGACCAGGATTGGAGATATTGCTGCAGGCACAGATTGGTCGGGCTCGTTGTCTGGCGTGTGTACTGTTGTTCATCTCGCAGCGCGCGCTCATGTGATGCGCGACACCGTGCCTGATCCACTGGCCGCCTACCGCACCGTCAATGTGGATGGCACGCTCAATCTCGCCCGCCAGGCCGCCGCTGCGGGTGTCAGGCGCTTTGTGTTCGTGAGCTCGGTCAAGGTCAACGGCGAGTATTCCCAACCTGATCAGCCATTCTCAGAGACTGATGAGCCTGCGCCGCAAGACGCATACGGCCGAAGCAAACACGAGGCAGAGCGGGGGTTACGTCAGCTAGGTGCGGATTCCGGAATGGAAGTCGTCATCATTCGCCCACCGCTGGTGTATGGCCCCGGCGTCAAGGCCAATTTCGCCGCACTCATGCGTGCCGTTCAGATGGGCTGGCCTCTTGCACTGGGTGCCGTTTACAACCGGCGCAGTCTGGTAGCGCTGGACAATCTGGTGGATTTCATTCTGACATGTGCCACTCATCCCAAAGCCGCCAACCAGACATTCCTGGTCAGTGATGGCCATGATCTGTCCACCACGGAGCTGGCCCGCGGCCTGGCACGCGCTGCCGATGTGCCTGCACGCTTGATGCCGATTCCCGTATGGGCGTTGCAAGCTGGCGCGTTAATTCTGGGTCGGGGCGATGAGGTGCGGCGGCTTTGCGGCAATTTGCAGGTGGACATTTCCAAAGCGCGAAGCTTGCTTGGCTGGTGGCCACCCGTTACCGTCGATGAGGGCTTGCGCAGGGCGGTCACGGGAGCGCAGCGTCAGTGAAGCGGCTATTTGACCTGGCTCTGGCGCTGTTGGCAGCGCTGTTCCTCGCCATTCCTGTGCTGCTGGTTGCATTGCTGGTGCGCATGACATCACCAGGCCCTGCATTGTATTGGTCAGACAGAGTGGGGCGCGATAACAAGATATTCAAAATGCCCAAGTTTCGCAGTATGCAGATTGATACTCCTGCGGTGGCCACGCACTTATTGAAAAATCCGGATAGTTATTTGACCCCGGTGGGTAGTTTTTTGCGCAAGAGCAGTCTTGATGAGCTGCCGCAGCTCTGGAGCATTCTGAAAGGGGATATGAGTTTTGTAGGCCCCCGGCCCGCCTTGTTCAATCAGCAGGATTTGATTGAATTGCGCACCCGCAACGGGGTTCATGCGCTAGTACCTGGGCTGACGGGCTGGGCGCAAATTAACGGGCGGGATGAGTTACCCATTCCCCGGAAGGTGGCGCTGGATATTGAGTACCTGCAAAAAAAATCGCTCTGGCTGGATCTGAAAATCATCTCCCTGACGGGTTTGAAAGTACTAAGAAGAGATAATGTGACTCATTGAAGTATTCGCGAAACGTTGGTTTCATAAAAATAAGAATATTCAATTTCAATATAAAAGTATTTGCCATGAGTGATTTGATCGAGATTCAAAGCCAGATTGAGAAACTGCAAAAACAGGCCAATGACATCAAGGCCCGTGAGTTTGACAAAACCGTGCAAGACATTCTGGCCAAAATGACGGCTTTTGGCATCACGCTGAAAGACTTGCAACCGGGCAAGACGCGTAAATTGGGGCAATCCCGCAAGCCGGCCAAAGTGATTGCCCCAGCCAGTAGCAAGGCGAAAAGTAAAAACGCCGGGACCGTGGTCGCCGCAAAATTCATGGGCCCTGACGGCGAAACCTGGAGCGGTCGTGGTCTGATGCCGCGCTGGTTGTCGTCTCTTGTCGCTCAGGGTAAAAGCAAGGAAGACTTTGCTATCAAGGGTGCCTCGAGGAGTTAGTGCGGCACAATTTGCCTATTGATCCACTGACGACTCAGCCCTCCATGACCGAAACCCTCAATATCGCTCCCCGCGACAAGGCCGAAATTCTGGCCCAAGCCCTGCCCTACATCCGCAAGTTTCATGGCAAGACCATCGTCATCAAATACGGCGGCAATGCCATGACCGATCCTGCCCTGCAAGCCGATTTTGCCGAAGACGTGGTGCTGCTCAAGCTCGTGGGCATGAACCCAGTGGTAGTGCATGGTGGCGGCCCGCAGATTGAGACTGCATTGAAGCGCCTGGGCAAGAAAGGCGAATTCATTCAGGGCATGCGCGTGACCGATGCCGAAACCATGGAGGTCGTCGAGTGGGTGCTGGCCGGTGAAGTGCAACAGGACATCGTGGGCCTCATCAACCAGGCCGGTGGCAAGGCCGTAGGCCTGACGGGGCGCGATGGTGGCCTGATCCGCGCGCAGAAGCTCAAGATGATGGACAACAAAGACCCGAGCAAGGAACACGACGTGGGCCAGGTGGGTGATATCGTCAGCATCGACCCCAGCGTGGTCAAGGCACTGCAGGACGATGCCTTTATTCCCGTCATCAGCCCCATCGGTTTTGGTGAAAACAATGAGAGCTACAACATCAATGCCGACGTGGTGGCCGCCAAGCTGGCCACCGTGCTCAAGGCCGAGAAGCTGATGATGCTCACCAACATCAGTGGCGTGCTGGACAAGGCGGGCACCTTGCTCACCAACCTCAGCGCACGCCAGATCGACGAGCTGTTTGCTGACGGCACCATCAGCGGTGGCATGCTGCCCAAGATTGCGGGCGCGCTGGACGCGGCCAAGAGTGGTGTGAATTCCGTGCACATCATTGATGGGCGCGTGCCTCATGTGCTGCTGCTTGAGATTTTGACGGACCAGGCCTTTGGCACCATGATCCGCTCCCATTGAGTTTTTGGCACCGAGTCCGGTGCTGAATCGGCTTGGAGTGTCAGCAAAAACCCTAGTGTGCGCTATGCGAGAATCATTTCAAACCCCCGCATTGCCCCATGCCAGACGCTGACACACTCCCTGACGCCGCACCCACTGACGGCGACTCTGCCGTCGCTTCCTCCCCCCCACGCAAACGTCCCAAACCCGGCGAACGCCGTGTACAAATATTGCAGGCACTCGCCTCCATGCTGGAGCAGCCCGGTGCCGAGCGCATCACCACCGCCGCGTTGGCCGCCAGGCTGGACGTGAGCGAGGCCGCGCTGTACCGCCACTTTGCCAGCAAGGCCCAGATGTTTGAAGGTCTGATTGAATTCATTGAGCAGACGGTTTTCTCACTGGTCAACCAGATTGGCGAGCGTGAAGCCGTTGTGACCGATCCGGCTGCCGGTGCACGGCAAGCCGGCAAGGTCATCACCATGCTGATTCAGTTCGCTGAAAAAAATCCCGGCATGACCCGCGTGATGGTGGGCGATGCACTGGTGTTTGAGAACGAGCGGCTGCAGCAGCGCATGAACCAGTTCTTCGACAAGATCGAGTCCATCCTGAAACAAAGCCTGCGTGCCGCGGCCCAAGAGGGCGGCTCTGCCATGCCCACGGTGGATGCCCAGGTCAGGGCTTCGATGTTGACCGCCTTTGTGGCCGGTCGCCTTCAGCGTTATGCGCGCTCGGGCTTCAAGCGGATGCCTTCAGAAAACCTGGACGCAAGCCTGGCTCTGATGCTCTGAGCTGACGGGATTTTCGGTTCACCAGTTCCACAGCGTGCCGTCGTGCGCCAATCTGTTTACGGGCAGGTAGGCTCTGCGGTACGGGTACTTGGCTGCCAGCGTCTCGTCAATCTCTACGCCATGCCCAGGGGCCTCGCCGGGGAACATGAAGCCATCCTTGTAACTGTAGCCATGCGGAAACACAGCATCTGTGGCCTCGGTGTGCGGCATCAACTCTTGCACGCCAAAGTTGGGCACCCAGGTGTCAAAGTGCAGCGCTGCACCCATGCACACGGGTGACAGGTCGGTAGCACCATGGCAGCCGGTGCGCACCTGGTACATAGCCGCAAAGTCGGCAATGCGCCGCAAGTGGGTGATGCCACCGGCATGGACCACCGTGGTGCGGATGTAGTCAATCAGCTGGTTTTGAATCAGGTCCTTGCAGTCCCAGATGCTGTTGAAAATCTCGCCCACGGCCAGCGGCGTGGTGGTGTGCTGGCGGATCAGCTTGAAGGCTTCCTGGTTTTCGGCCGGTGTGGCGTCTTCTAGCCAAAACATGTTGAAGGGCTCCAGCGTTTTGCCCAGCCGCGCCGCTTCAATGGGGGTGAGGCGGTGGTGCACATCGTGCAGCAAATGGATATCAGTCCCCACCGCATTGCGCACCGCCTCAAACAGTTTGGGTGTGTGCAGCAGGTATTTCTCAGAAGACCAGTCATGTTCGCCGGGCAGGTCAGAATCGGCAGGTTCATAAAAGGTGGTGCCTTTTTTACCCACGCCATAAACTTTCTCCAGCCCCGGCACGCCGCTTTGTGCACGGATGGCCTTGAAGCCCATTTCCTTGTGGCGCAACACCTCGTCCACGGTGTGTGCAATGTCTTTGCCATTGGCGTGGCCGTACACCATCACGCCGGTGCGGCTGCGCCCGCCCAGCAACTGGTACAGCGGCAGGTTGGCGGCCTTGGCCTTGATGTCCCACAGCGCGGTATCGACTGCGGCAATCGCGCTCATCTGCACCGGTCCGCGCCGCCAGTACGACCCCTTGTAAAGGTACTGCCAGATGTCCTCAATCTGGTGCGCATCGCGCCCGATCAGGCAGGGAATCACGTGGTCAGTGAGGTAGCTGGCTACCGACAACTCGCGGCCATTCAGGGTGGCGTCACCGATACCGGTCAGGCCTTCATCAGTTTCAATCTTCAGGGTGACGAAGTTGCGGCCTGGGCTGCAAACGATGACACGGGCGCTGGTGATTTTCATGGAGATGTCGGGCCTGAGGTTGTTGCTGCCATGGCTCCCAGTGCAGCCAGCATGCCAGTGGATTGAATGCGGTGCAGGTGAGCTGTGATTTTCGCGATCCATTGTGGTTTGGTTGGCAGTTCATCGCCCCAAATAGCCGTCAGATGGCCCAGCGCCTTGACGCTTGCTGTGGCGTCTCCTGCATGCGCTTGGGCCAGCGCCTGGGTCTGGCTTGCCATCGGGTCAGAGATCGCATAGGTGTTGCCGTTCTCATCCTGCCCCAGGCAATAGCGCATCCATGCGGCCGCTGCAAAGGCTAAACAGTCAAAACCATGGCCTGCGCTGATCGCGTCCAGCGCCGTTGGCACCCATCGCTGAGGTATCTTTTGCGAACTGTCTGTCGCGATCTGGTGCACGCTGTGCTGAAGTGCAGGATTGGCGAAGCGCGCGATCAGGGCGTCGCGATAATCCGTCCAGTCCGGCCGCTTCAACTGCGGTCCGACTTCGCGCGTCATCAGGCCGTGCACGAACCGCCGCACCTCGGGCTGGGCGATGCAATCGCTGATGACGGGTAATCCGGCCACTGCGCCAATGCAGGCCATGGCCGAATGGCTGCCGTTGAGCATCCGGAGCTTGGCTTCCTCAAACGGCTCGACGTCGTCAACCACAGTCACACCTACCGCAGCCAAGGCATCGGCATCAGACGTGTCGACGAAGCGGCGCTCAATCACCCATTCCCAGAAGGCCTCGGTGCCCAGCGCAGCGCGATCAATCAGCCCCAAAGCATCTTGTGCCGCAGCCTGGCGCTGTGCGGTGGCGGCCGGCACGATGCGATCCACCATGCTGTCAGGGAAGGCACAGCGGGTATCGATCCAGGCCGCGAGTGCAGGATGGGTCGACGGTGCCGCCTCAACGCAAAGGGCTTTAAGTTTGCGGCCGTTGTGGGAGAGGTTGTCGCATGAGGCGATGGTCAGCCCGGTCCCGCCTGCGGCGAAGCGCGCCGACAGCCCGCTGACCAGCAGTTGCGCCAGTTCATCGCCATAGCCTTTTTCAGTGACGGTCAGTGTGACCCAGCGCGTGCCGGGCGCAGACAGCGCCTGCACGACATGGGATCGCTCCCGTGCAGCGACGCATGTCTGCCAGACGGCAGCGCCAATTTGCCAATGCGTACCCGTACTGCTGGCAATCTGCACGGCATACAACCCATCCTGCGCGCGCAGCGCGTCTGCCAGCGCAGGGTTGTGCATGGCCACGCCCAACACACCCCAGCGCGCATCGCCTCGTCTGAGCAAGGCATCGAATACCAGCGCCTGATGGGCCCGCTGGAAAGCACCCAGACCCAGGTGCACGACTCCTGGCACTCCGTTGCGCGCGTAAGTTGGCAGCTGAAGGCCACGGCCTGCCAGGGTCGCAAGGGTGTCCGTTCGCAATGCCTGGCCAGTCAATTCAGCCATGCAGGGTGACACCCACCTTGCTGCCTGCGTTCACAATCTCCCGCCAGGTCTGGTCATCGACCGTGATGCCTTCCACTTGGCGCAGGGCACGCGTCGCTCGCTCCGGGTCGCCGGCAATTTTCACGGCATCAAACCCCGGCGCGACCGGCCCGGCCTTGAGCCAGTTCACAAACTCGACGGCCTCGCGCTCGAATGAATCTTGTGTTCCCAGGCGCGCGGGGTCGATCAGAATCGTCAGCATGCCATTAATGACCGCACGCACCTTCGGGTCGGTCTCACGGTGCCAGGTGCCTGTGCCGGTGAGGGCACCCCCCAGCAATTCGCAGGCAACCGCCATGCCATAGCCTTTGTGTTCGCCAAAGGTCATCAGTGCGCCAAAAAGACCATTGCTTTGCGGCACCACCACCACGCCGGGTTCGGTGGTGGGGTGGCCGTGCTCGTCAATCAGGGTGCCGGGCTCCACCTGGATCCCCTTGTTGAAGGCCACACGCATCTTGCCTTGCGCCACGCGGCTGGTCGCAAAGTCCAGCACAAAAGGCGCCTGCCCCTTGAGCGGTACGCCAATGCAACACGGGTTGGTGCCGAAGCGACCGTCTCCGCCCCCCCAGGGTGCCACCACGGGGCGCGACTGCACGTTGACAAAATGCATTGACACCAACCCCTGTGCCACCGCCATCTCGGCGAAGTGCCCGATGCGACCCAGATGGTGTGCATTGGCCAGAGACATGATGCAACTGCCATGCTGTTGGGCGCGCGTCATGGCCAAGTGCATGGCCTGTTCGCCCACCACCTGCCCATAGCCGCGCTGCCCGTCGAGCGACAGCAGGGTGCCGATGTCAAGGTTCACCTTGACGCTGATATTGGGCTTGAGCCCGCCTTCCAGTACCGCCTCCACATAACGTGGCAACATGCCCACGCCATGAGAGTCGTGACCACTGAGATTGGCCATGACGAGGTTGCTGGCGACCGCCTGCGCCTCCTCTTGAGAGCTGCCCGCTGCTACCAAAATACTAGCTGTCTGAGCAATTAATTCAGGGGCTAGCAGTGTTTTTGACATAAATTTCCTTGTGTTCAAGAAGTTTGCCGGGCATGACCTTCTCCAGGGTGAGCGCAGCAAAGCCCGTTCGCGAAACACCGCAGAACCGGCTTTGCCGGGCTGCTGGTGTTGCCCCCAGCAAGGGGGAAAGCGGCCACACGAAGTGGGCAAGCCGGGGGGTGTGCCACACCTTTACATCACGGCGCCAACTTGCCAGGGCACAAACTCACTTTGCCCGTAGCCGTGTTTCTCGCTCTTGCTTGGGGTGCCAGACGCAGTGGCCAGCACCAGCTCAAAAATCCGCTGGCCCATCGCGGCTACGGTGCTGCTACCGTCAATGATCTCACCGCAGTTGATGTCCATGTCGTCCTCCTGCTTGCGCCACAGAGCCGAGTTGGTGGCGAGTTTGAGCGACGGTGAGGGTGCACACCCATACGCCGAGCCGCGCCCTGTGGTGAAGCAGATCAGGTTGGCACCGCCTGCCACCTGGCCCGTGGCGCTAACCGGGTCATAGCCCGGAGTGTCCATATAGACAAAGCCGTTGGTGTCCACCTTCTCGGCGTATTCAAACACGCCTTGCAGGTTGGACGTACCGCCCTTGGCCACCGCACCCAGAGATTTTTCAAGGATGGTGGTCAGCCCGCCGGCCTTGTTGCCGGGCGACGGGTTGTTGTTCATCTCGCCATCGTTGATCTGGGTGTAGTGCTCCCACCATTTGATGCGTGCGATGAGCTTCTCGGCAATGTCGGGCCGCACGGCGCGCCGGGTTAGCAAATGCTCGGCCCCGTAAATTTCGGGCGTCTCTGACAGGACGGCCGTGCCACCATGTGCCACCAGCAGGTCTACCGCCGCGCCCAGGGCCGGGTTGGCGCTGATGCCGCTGTAGCCGTCAGACCCACCGCATTGCAGCCCAATGGTGATGTGCGCCGCGCTGCAGGGCTCGCGCCGGACTTCATTGGCTTTGGGCAGCATGGCCTTCACAAGCTCTATGCCTTTTGCGACAGTTTTGGTGGTGCCACCGGTGTCCTGAATGTTGAAGACCCGCAGGTTGTCACCCTCACGCAGGCTGCCATGCGCCAGCCAGGCATTGATCTGGTTGGCCTCACAGCCCAGGCCCACCACCAGCACGCCCCAGAAATTGGCGTGGGTGGCGTAGCCGGTCAGCGTGCGCTGCAAGATCTGCATGCCCATGCCATCGGCATCCATGCCGCAGCCCGTGCCGTGCGTCAGCGCCACCACGCCATCCACATGGGGAAATTCAGCCAGCGCTTGCGGGTTGGTCTGCCGCGAGAAGTGGTCGGCAATGGCGCGCGCAGCCGTAGCCGAGCAGTTCACGCTGGTCAGCACGCCAATGTAGTTGCGTGTAGCCACGCGCCCGTCAGGCCGTTTGATACCCATGAAGCTTGCAGACAGGCGTGCGGGCTCGGGCTTGACGTCGGCACCAAAGGCGTAGTCACGCGTGAAGTTGCCCTTGTCCGGGCCCATGTCCAGGTTGTGCGTGTGCACGTGCTCGCCTGCGGCAATCGGCTTGCTGGCAAAGCCGATGATCTGGTTGTAGCGCCGCACCGCCTCACCGGTGGCAATGGCGCGCGTGGCGACTTTGTGTCCAGCAGGAATCAGCCCCCGGACGGTGACGGACTCGACCGTGGTACCGCCCACCAGTTGGGCGCGCGCGATGAGCACGTCGTCGGCAGCGTGAAGTCGGATAAATGGGTTCATGTCAAGGCATCAATAAACAAGATTGGGAAGCCACAGTACCAGCTTGGGGAAGTAGGTGATGATGATCAGGCTGCCCAGCAACGGCACCAGCCACGGCAGGATCGCCATAGTGGTGCGCTCCACCGAGAGCTTGGCCACGCGTGCCAGCACAAACAGCACCATGCCCATGGGCGGATGCAGCAGGCCAATCATCAGGTTAAGCACCATCACCAGGCCGAAGTGCACCAGGTCAATGCCGAGTTTCTGGCAGATGGGCACCAGAATGGGCACCAGGATCGTGATGGCGGCTGTGGGCTCCAGAAAGCAGCCCACAAACAGCATCAGCAAGTTGGCAATCAGCAAAAAGACCCAGGGCTCCTGGGTGAACGCCAGCACCCAGGCGGCAATGGCGGTAGTGACCCCCGTGGCGGTGAGCATCCAGCCAAAGATGCTGGCAGCCGCCACGATGAAGAGCACCGTGCTGGTGGTCTCCACCGTGTCAAGGCACACCTTTACAAACATCTTCCAGCTCAGGGTTTTGTACCAGGCCAGGCCCAGCACCATGGCCCATACGCAGGCGGCAATGGCACCTTCGGTGGGCGTGAAGATGCCAGTGGTCATGCCGCCAATCAGCAGCACGGGCGTCATGATGGGCAGCACCGCCTGGAAGTTGAAGAATTTGTCGGCGGCAAACAGGCCAATCAAGCCCACGAACACGGTGATTTGCGGCGGAAAGCCCAGCTTGGTAATCAGCACCCAGAGCAGCACGGGCCAGCAGATGACAACCGCCGTTTCAATCAGTGCCTTGATCACGCGCGGCCATTCGAACTTGACGTCTGCGCCCCAGCCATTTTTGTGTGCAAAGTAGGCCACGGTGAGCATCATCAGCAAGGCCATCAGCAGCCCCGGCAAAATGCCCGCCAAAAACAGCGCACCCACGCTCACGTTGGCCATCATGCCGTAGATCACAAAGGGCAGGCTGGGCGGAATGATAGGCCCCAGCGTGGCCGACGCGGCGGTTACACCCACCGCAAACTCGGTGTCGTAGCCATGGTCCTTCATGGCTTTGATCTCGATCGTGCCCAAGCCGGCGGCGTCAGCAATGGCGGTGCCGCTCATGCCCGCAAAAATCACCGAGCCAATCACGTTGACGTGGCCCAGGCCGCCCTTGAGCCAGCCCACCAGCGCCAGCGCGTAGTTGTAAATGCGGTTGGTGATGCCGGCGTTGTTCATCAGGTTGCCGGCCAGAATAAAAAACGGCACAGCCAGCAAGGGAAAGCTGTCAATGCCGCTGACCATGCGGTGAATCACCACGAAGGGTGGGTTGTCGCCGGTCCACAAAATGTAGATCAGCGACGAGCCTGCCATGGCAATGGCCACGGGAACGCCACCCGACATGAGAATGAGAAAGATGATTTTGAGCATGAATTGTTTCTATTCGGGCAGACCGGGATTAGCGTTCTTCCATGGTGGATTCGGGGCGTTCGAGCACGCTGTAGCCGCGCTTTACATGAACCTGCATCACCCAGAAGGACCGCACAAACATGCCTGCAAAGCCCAGCATGCAGACTGAATAGACAATGTTCATGGGCAAGTCGATGATGGTCATCTTGTAGCTCCCCAGCTTTTGCATCATCTGCCAGGTCATCACCACGGCCATGCCAAAAAAAGCGATGCGCAAGATGTCCACCAGCAGCGCCATGGCCCGGCACAGCGGCGCGGGCATGTAGCGGTAGAAGAAGTCCACCTGAATGTGATTGTTCTTCGCCACGCCAATGGCCGCTCCCACAAACACCGTACCAATCAGCAGGTAGCGCGCAATCTCTTCCGTCCAGGAGGCCGAATTGTTGAGCACATAGCGCGTGAAGAACTGGTAGAACACGGTGATCCCCAGCAACCAGAAAAAGCCCAGCGCCGCCCACGCCTCGATGGGCGTGCCGGACAGATCGACTTCTTCATCGGTGACGTGAAACTCACCATCGTCCCCCATCACCTTGGGGCCAGATTCCAGGTCCATCAGCGTGCTGCCTGAATCTTGTCGAAGTCAGCCTTGGTAAACCCCATGGATTCCAGCGGCGAACTCTTCAGCACGGCATCCTGAAACGACTTGCGGTCCACGGTGACGATTTGCAGGCCTTTTTTCTTGAACTCTTCTACCAGCTCACCTTCGCGTTTCTTGATGTCGGCTGAAGCGCGGGCAGCGGCTTCACGGGTCACGTCGGTGAACATGGTTTTCTCGGCATCCGTCAACTTGTTCCACACATGAGGTGCAACCTGAGTCGTCAGGCCGTCCACAATGTGGCCGGTCAACATGATGGCTTTTTGCACTTCAAAGAACTTCTTGGCCTCGATGGTGGTCAGCGGGTTTTCCTGCGCGTCTACAGTGCCGTTTTGCAATGCCAGATACACCTCGGCGAATGCAATTGGTGTTGGGTTGGCACCGCAGGCCTTGGGCGTGGCGGTGTAGGCCGGTACATCCGGTACGCGAATCTTCAGGCCCTTCATGCCCTCGCAATTGGTAAAGGCTTTTTGCGATGTTGTGTGGCGCGCACCATAGTAGGTATAGGCCGTGACTTGAATGCCGGTCTTGGCGCGGAACTCATCCACCATGTCCTTGAATACGGCGCTTTTGCTGTAGGCCAGCAGATGCTCGCCATCGCGGAAGATGAACGGGTAGTAAGCAATGCCAAAGCGCGGATAGCTGCGTGCCGCAAACGACGGGCCGCTGATGATCATGTCCACGGTGCCCAGTTGCAGGCCCTGGTTGAGATCGGTTTCCTTGCCCAGCGTAGAGGCCGGGAACACCTGAATATCAAACTTGCCATTGCTGCGCTTCTTGATTTCCTCGGCCGCCCAGACCGACTGGGTGTGATACGGCTCCGACGTCTCATAGACGTGCGCCCATTTCAGCTTGGTTTGCGCCCAAGCCATGG
>JANOAP010000427.1:0-2592 GCA_031411175.1 Rhodoferax sp.
TCCAGCCGGGAGTGCTTGGCGTCTTTGAGCATGCCCTGCATGCCGCGGATTTGAAACTGGAACACCGCTTCGGTCAGACCACGCGAGAACAGCGCATACACCTTGGCATCGGTCAGCGGGATGTCTTCAAAACGAAAGCCCTCCTGAAACAACCGGTAAGTGGCCACATCATCCAGCGCAATGTTCTCGAACGCAAAGGTCTCCTGACCCTTGTGTCGCGCCACGATGAAGTCTTTGGCAATCTCCAGAATGGTGAGCGTGGCCAGCCCCAAAAAGTCGAACTTCACCAGGCCAATGGCCTCCACATCGTCCTTGTCGTACTGGCTGACGGCCGAGTCGCTCCCGGGCTGCTGGTACAGCGGGCAAAAGTCGGTGAGCTTGCCAGGCGCGATCAAAACGCCACCCGCATGCATGCCCACGTTGCGCGTCATGCCCTCCAGTTTGCGGGCCAGTTCCAGCAGCGTTTTGACGTCGTCTTCCTTGGCCTCACGTTCGGCCAGAACGGGCTCGGCTTCAACTGCGTAGATGTATTTGTCGTTCTTCTTGCCGTCCGTGGGGGGCAATTGCAAGGTGACGTTGGTGCCTGGTTTGTTGGGAATCAGCTTGCTGATGCCATCGCAAAAGGTGTAGCTCATGTCCAGCACGCGACCCACGTCACGAATCGCCGCGCGCGCCGCCATGGTGCCAAAGGTCACGATCTGGCTCACCGCCTCCTTGCCGTACTTGAGCTTGACATAGTCAATCACGCGGTCGCGGTTGGCCTGGCAAAAGTCGATGTCAAAGTCGGGCATGGACACCCGCTCGGGGTTCAAAAACCGCTCGAACAGCAGGTTGTATTGCAGCGGGTCCAGGTCGGTAATCTTCAGGGAATACGCCACCAGCGATCCGGCTCCCGAACCCCGCCCCGGCCCTACGGGGCAGCCATTGTTTTTGGCCCAGTTGATGAAGTCGCCCACAATCAGAAAGTAGCCGGGGAACCCCATCTTCAAAATCGTGTCGATCTCGAATTCCAGCCGCTCCAGGTAGCGCGGCCGTTCTTGCTCGCGCTGTGTCTCGTCGGGGTACAGGTGAACCAGCCGCTCCTTCAGGCCTTCATGAGAGGCATGGCGAAAATACGCCTCGGGCGACATGCGCTCGCCATTCACCTCGGGTGTGGGAAAGTCGGGCAACTGCGGTTTGCCCAGCACCAGGGTCAGGTTGCAGCGCCTGGCAATTTCCACCGTGTTGGCGATGGCAGAGGGCACGTCGGCAAACAGCGCCTGCATCTGCTGGGCAGACTTGAAATACTGTTCACGTGTGAACTTGCGCACCCGCTTGGGGTTGCCCAGAATTTCGCCTTCAGAAATGCAGACGCGCGCTTCGTGCGCTTCGTAGTCTTCAGGGCCTGCAAATTGAATCGGGTGCGTAGCAACCACCGGCAGCTTCATGCGGGCGGCCAATTGCACGGCCGCTGTCACATGGGCTTCATCGTCCACACGGCCCGCGCGCTGCAGCTCGATGTAGAAGCGATGGGGAAACAGGCCGGCCAGTTGCAGCGCCGCTTCATGCGCGCGGGCCCCGTCACCCTGCACCAGAGCCTGCCCGACCGGCCCGGCCTGGGCGCCCGACAGCGCAATCAGGCCCTCGCCCAGTTCCCGCAGCCAGGCCAGTTTGACCACCGGCAGCGCCTTGACGATGTTCCTGGTGTACCCGCGCGCCAGCAGCTCGGAAAGATTGAGATACCCCTGCCTGTTTTGCACCAGCACGACGATGCGCGACAGATTGCCAATGTCCGCACCAAAGCCCTCGATATAGATCTCGGCGCCCAGCACGGGTTTGACACCCTTGCCACGTGTTTCCCTGTAAAACTTGATGGCCCCAAACAGGTTGCTCAAGTCGGTGATGGCCAGCGCGGGCTGGCCGTCGGCCGCTGCGGCCTTGGCCACTTCGTCGATGCGGTTGGTACCGTCAACGACGGAGAATTCGGTGTGGAGGCGCAGGTGAACATACATGAACCGCATTGTAGGATCGCGAGAAAACTGACACCTGCAGGCAGCGCTCTGCTAAAGTTCAAAAATTCGTGCTGCGTAGCGTCTTAACTGCTTAGTCTGGGTCCGCTCCGTTGCATATCCACCCGGTTTTCTTTTAGAGGTGAATCCATGCCCCACCTGACAATGCGCCCTGTTTCTTTATCTGCTGTTGGCAGGCCCCGTGGCAGATGGTGGTTGGGGCTGGCTGCCAGTGCCGCTATGGCGGGTTGCATGACGTCTGAACCGGTCAAAAACGAACCGGCACCTGCTGCTGCTGCACCGCCGGCTGTGACCACCGTTGCGGCGGCACCGGCTGCGGTGCCCGCCGCGCCACCCATACCCGTTGCACTGCCCTACAACGAAGCCATCCTGCTCGCTGCGCGTGACCTGTTTGACAAGGCGCAATTGCCAGCCGATCAGAAGTTCAACCTGGTCATTGACCCGCTGGTCGATGGTTCAACCGGCTTGCAGTCTCTGGCCACCGCCGCCATGGAAAAGCAGCTTGTGAGCCTGGTGGGCACGGATTTCCCCCGCTACCAGGTCAAACCGCTGAACTCGGCCAACCTGGCCGCCCTGCCACTGG
>JANOAP010000428.1:0-2623 GCA_031411175.1 Rhodoferax sp.
GGTTGCGGCAAGAAGGATGAGACCCCCGGTCCGGTGGCTGCGGCACCGGCGGCACCCAAGGCTGGCGAGCCGTCGGCTGCACGGGCCAGTACCGAGGAGAAGGTGCTCAACATCTACAACTGGCCCGACTACATTGCCAAAGACCTGGTGGCCAACTTCGAAAAGGAGTCGGGCATCAAGGTCAATTACCAGACCTTTGAGAACAATGAGGCGCTACAGGCCAAGCTGATTGCGGGTAACAGCGGTTACGACCTGGTGGTGCCTGGTGCCGTGTTTGCCAAATCGCAGATTGAAGGCGGCCTGCTGGCCAAACTGGACAAGGCCAAATTACCCAACTACGCCAACCTGGATGCAGACATCATGGCCAAGCTGGGCGTGGTGGACCCCGGCAACGAGTACCTGGTGCCCTGGGCCTGGAGCTACACCACGGTGGGCATCAACAAGGCGCAGGTGGCCAAGGCGCTGGGATCAGCCGCGCTGCCAGACAACGCCTGGGAACTGGTGTTCAACCCCGCCTACACCGCCAAGCTCAAGGCCTGCGGCATCGCTTTTCTGGATTCGCCCACTGAGGTGATTCCACCGGCCATGCACTTCCTGGGCAAGAACCCGTATTCCAGCGACCCGGCGGACCACAAGGCAGCGGGTGACCTGCTGGCGAAGATCCGGCCGCATGTGCGCCTGTTCTCCAGCACGATGATTGACGACCTGGCCGGTGGCAAAGCCTGCGTGGCCCTGGGCTGGGCGGGTGATATGAACATTGCCAAGGCCCGCGCACTTGAAAACAAGAATGGCAATGACATCCAGGTGCTGATCCCCACCACGGGGGGTCTGATCTTTTTTGACAACCTGGCCATCCCCAAGGACGCCAAGCATCCCAACAACGCGCTGGCCTTCGTCAACTACTTCCTCAAGCCCGAGGTGTCGGCCTCGCTGACCAATGAACTAAGTTACCCCACCGCGAACAAGGCCAGCGTTGCCAGGGTCAAGCCCGAGATCGCGGGCGACAAGACGGTGTTCGTCGATGCCGACAACATGAAGAAGATGGTGCCGCCCGCCAGCTTTACCAATGCAGGTCGCGAGTCCATGAGCAACGTATTCACACTGTTCAAGAAGGCCAAGTAGCACCTATGGCCGTGGTTGAACGCATAGGCGTGGTGGAATCGCGTACTGAAAGCAAGAACGCGGGTAAAAACGAGACCGGAGGCGGAGGCGACGGTTTTCTTCAGACCCGCCAACTCGTCAAGCGCTTTGATGCAGTGGTAGCGGTTGATGAGGTCTCGCTCTCCATCCGCAAAGGCGAAATTTTTGCGTTGCTGGGGAGCTCGGGCTGTGGCAAGTCCACCTTGTTGCGCATGCTGGCGGGGTTTGAGAAGCCCAGCTCGGGTTCGGTCATTCTGAACGGCGTGGACATTGCTTCATTCCCGCCGTACGAGCGACCGATCAACATGATGTTCCAGTCTTACGCGCTGTTTCCGCACCTGAACGTGTGGGACAACATCGCGTTTGGCCTGAAGCGCGAAGGCATGGCGCGTGCACAGATTGAAGCCCGCGTGAGAGAAATGCTGAAGCTGGTGCAACTTGAAGAATTCGCCCAACGCAAGCCGCATCAACTGTCGGGCGGGCAGCAGCAGCGCGTGGCACTGGCGCGCAGCCTGGCCAAGAAGCCGGAGCTGCTGTTGCTGGATGAACCATTGGGCGCGCTGGACAAGAAGCTGCGCGAGCGCACGCAGTTTGAACTGGTGAACATCATTGAGTCTGTCGGCGTGACCTGCGTGATGGTGACGCACGATCAGGAAGAAGCCATGACCATGGCGTCCCGCATTGCGGTGATGAGCCGGGGCAGGGTGCTGCAGGTGGGCACACCCAAAGAGGTTTATGAGTCTCCCAACTGCCGTTTTGTGGCGGACTTCATCGGCAGCATCAACCTGTTTGAAGGCCGCCTGACGGCGAATAAGCCCAACCGGTGTGAGGTGACCACCCCTCAGGGCGTGGTCCGTGTGGGCAAAGGCATCGGCGGCAGCGTGGGGATGCCGCTGGCAGTGGCCGTGCGTCCCGAGAAGATCCAGATTGCCAAGGCGAGTCCAGAGACCAGGCCGGATGTTTCATGCAACCTGTTCTCCGGCTCGGTGCGCGAGATTGCCTATTTCGGCAGCTACAGCACGTATATTGTCGAAATGGCCGATGGTCATCAGGTCAAGATCACCTCGACCAACACAACCCGGGCTGATGAAGGGCATGTTGTGGATGCGCCTGCCATCGCGTCTGATATCACCTGGGGGGATGCCGTGCTCTTCTGGTGGAATGACGCCGCTGCCGTTGTGCTCACGCAATGACGGCGGCGACAGGGCAGGGCGAAGCGAGAATGCAGGCAAGCATGAAAGACGGGTTTCAGCGGTTACGGCCGGGCCGACGCTTTGTGATCGGTGTGTCATTCATCTGGCTCGGAATATTCTTTCTGCTGCCGTTTCTGATATTGCTGCGCATCAGTGTGACCGACATGGCGGGAGGCATTGACCCGTTTGCGCCGTTGATCGATTCGGCATCAGGTACCTGGCGCCTGGTCATGAAGTTTGAAAACTACGCATCCATCTTCCGGGATTCAAACGCTGGAACGTCAGCCGCC
>JANOAP010000429.1:0-1623 GCA_031411175.1 Rhodoferax sp.
GGGGTCCGAACACCAGTTGCGCTGCTGCGTGAAACTCGGCGGCAGTGCTGTGCGGAAGTGTCTCAACCAAAAACGGAACGGCTTCGCGCTTGTTGTACCCGGCCAGGAGGGGCACGTCATTTTGCTGCCCTTTGCGGAAAATCTCCTCCATACTGGCCGGAAATACGTGGCCATCAATGCCGGGCGCAAAGACCATGGGGGCACCGCCCGCGAAATCCCAGGTCGCACCAGCGTTGATGCGCTCTGCAGGCATGGCCCGCAACTCCTCAATCGACTTTACGACCGATGATGCGCCCAATGCACCCGCGTAGGCCGCCCCGCGAATGCCGATCTCCGCCAGGCTGGGAAGCTGCTGAAGCGATGAACCGCTTTGACCAATCGCCCGATGAAAGAGCCCTTTTGCCATGGGCGAGCCCATCAGGAGGCTGACCGCCTGCGACCCTGCCGATTCGCCAAAAATGGTGACGTTCTTGGGGTCGCCACCAAAGCTTGCAATGTTCGCCTGCACCCATTTGAGGGCGGCCATCTGGTCCAGGATTCCAAAATTGCCTGACAGCCTCCCTTCACTCCTGAGCTGCGGGTGCGCGAAGAAGCCAAACACCCCCAGGCGGTAGTTCACGCTGACGAGCACCACGCCCTTCTGGGCCAGTGGTGAGCCGTCGGTGTTGGGGTCGCCGGCCGTGCCAAACTGAAAGCCGCCGCCATGGATCCAGACCATCACGGGTTGCCGCTCGCTGGATACTTTTGCGCCGGTCCACACGTTGAGGAATAAGCAGTCTTCGCTGAAAGGCACGCCTCCGCTGCGACCCGCCAATGAAGGAACCCGCACATTGGCCCAACAGCGGTTGCCAAAGCCTGTTGCATCGCGCGTGCCCTGCCAAGACCTGGCAGCTTGTGGCGCTTGCCAGCGCAGGTCGCCCACCGGTGCCGCAGCAAATGGAATGCCCTTAAAGACAAGCAGTCCCTGGCTGTCGCGGGGAGCGGTACGCAACGCGCCGTTTTCGATCTGGACGGTCTCGCCAAGGCCGTCCATGGCTTGCGCGTGCACGACGGCAGACATCAGCAACAACGCTGCCAATGCACCAATGATCTTCTTCATGGATTGTTTCTCTATTTTTTTCGACGACATGCCCCGCTCAATCCGCCGTGATTCCCGCATCAGCAACCACCTTGCGCCAGCGCACAAGGTCTGCCTTGAGGGCAGCGCCCAGAAGCGCAGGTGTTCCGGTCCGAACCACCAGGCCCTGTTTTAGTAATTCCGCTTTCACATCGCTGGCATTCATGACGGCGGCAATATCGCCATTCAGGCGGGCCACCAATTCAGGGGGCGTACGGGCGGGAGCCGCCACGAAATAATAGGCGTTGCCGCCATCCAGCGCATCCATGCCTTGCTCGTGGAATGTCGCCACATCAGGGACCAGGGTGCTGCGAGTCGCACCGGTGATGGCCAGCAAACGCACCCTGCCCGAGCTTGCATGAGGCACCAAAGAATTCGTGCTGCCGTACAGCAGTTGCACCTGACCACCCATCAGGTCCGTCAGGGCACCGGCAATCCCCTTGTAGGGCACGTGAAGTACATCGACGCCGGCTTTCGACTTGAAAAGCTCCATGGACAGGTGATGC
>JANOAP010000430.1:0-5290 GCA_031411175.1 Rhodoferax sp.
AATGTCGCAGGGCCACGGCCATCCCATCACCGGCCGACTGCGGGCTTTGGGTAAAGCGCCGTCGCTGGGTGTGGACCTGGAGAGCGCAGTCAGTGGCGACATGCTCACGCAGGCGCGGGTTGCACTGGGCATGCAGCGCGCACTCGACAACTTTGACTACCGCCAGGCCCATGGCAGCATTCCACCCACCTCGACTGTCACCACACGTGAAGCACTGGCGTGGGTCACGGTCGAGGGTGCCCGCATGCTGGGGCAGTCGGACCGCATTGGGTCGCTGGCAGCGGGCAAGCAGGCAGACCTGGTGCTGATCCGCGCAGACGACCTCAACATGCAGCCGGTGCACGATGCCGTCAACAGCGTGGTCATGCAGACCAGTCTGGCCAATATTGACAGTGTCATGGTGGCCGGCCAGTGGAAGAAGCGCCAGGGCAAATTGACAGGGGTGGATTTGCCGCCGCTCCTGGCGGCGCTGAAAGCGTCTGGCGAGAAAATTGCCCGCGCTATGTCACTATCAAAAACATAGCTAACTATCGAATGAATATGTGGGCCTGTGCCCTGTTTTTCTATAAATTTTGAGGAGACGACCATGAAACGACTGCTTTTGGCCACCTTGGCTACCCTGTGCCTGTCCAGCGCTTTGGCGCAGGACTATCCCAACAAGAACATCAAAATCGTCGTGCCCTTCACGGCGGGCAGTGCAACCGACATCATGGCCCGCATCGTGGGCGAAAAGCTCAGCGCCAGCATGGGCCAACCGGTCATTGTGGAAAATCGCCCCGGTGCGGGGGGCACACTGGGCGCGAGCCAGGTGGCCAAGAGCGAGCCAGATGGCTACACCCTGCTGGTGGTGTCGGCCGGCCACGTGGTCAATCCGGTGCTGTACCCGGGGCTGACCTATGACACCTTGGGCGACTTCGCCGGTGTCACGCCGCTGGCGGCCCTGCCCAATGCGCTGGTGGTGGGCGCAGGCAGCCCCATCAAGACCGTAGCGGAGCTTATCGCCGCTGCCAAGGCCAAACCGGGGCAACTCAACTATGCATCGGCTGGCGTGGGCAGTGCGACCCATGTCAATGCCGAGAAATTCCGCAGCGTGGCGGGTCTGCAGGTCACGCACATTCCGTTCAAGGGCACGCCCGAGACGATTGTGGAGACCAGCGCGGGCCGGGTGGATTTCATGTTCACACCCGTGCTGTCGTCGGTGCCATCCATTCGTGACAACCGCATGCGGGCGCTTGCCGTCAGCACGGCCAAGCGCTCATCGGCCCTGCCTGAGGTACCCACCGTGGCTGAAGCCGGTTTGCCCGGCTTTGTGTTTGACTTCTGGATTGGACTGCTGGCACCGGCCAAAACCCCACGTGCCATTGTGAACAAGCTCAACCAGGAGGTGAACAAGGCGCTGTCCCTGGCCGATGTGAAAGACCGCATGGGCAAGCTGGGTGCGGAATCCGTGGTCATGTCGCCCGAGCAGTTTGATGCCTACATCAAGGACGAATTCAACACGCTGGGTGCGGTGATGAAGGCCGCACCCAAGTAATTTATGAAACTGCGCGTCAACATATTCAACACGTCCAGCAACCTGCCCCTGCTGGCGGCGCAGGCCAATGGCTACTTTGCGCGGCGTGGCATTGTTGTAGAAATCCAGAACACGCCCAACTCTGATGAGCAGCGCGCGGGCCTGGCATCTGGTAAGTTCGAGATCGCCCATGCGGCCGTGGACAACGCCGTGGCCATGGTGGAATCAGCGCAGCAGGATGTGGTGATCGTCTGCGGTGGTGATGCGGGCATGAACGACTTCATGGTGCGCGCCGAGATCAACAGCATGGACGACCTGCGCGGCAAGCTGCTCGCGGTGGACGCGCCCAACACGGCCTACGCACTGGCTGCCAAAAAGATTCTCAAACGCCATGGGTTGATTGAAAACCGCGATTACAGCGTTCGCCTGGCAGGTGGCACCGGGCCGCGTTCTGCCGCGATGGTGGCCGACCCGCAATTGGCGGCCGGCATGATCAACCCGCCGTTTTCATTTTCAGTGCGCGAGAAGAGGCTCAAAAGCCTGGGCAGCCAGTTCGACCTGCTCGGGCCTTACCAGGCCACCGGCGCGTTTGTGATGCGTGCCTGGGGGCAAGCCAATGCTGCGGTGCTTGAACGCTATCTGTCAGCGTATATCGAAGGGCAGCGCGATGTGATGAACTCTTCGCGCCGCGTTGAAATGATCGCCTTGCTGACCAGCAGCTTCAAGCTGTCACCAACGGCGGCCGAGGGTACTTACGATGCGCTGGTCAAGCCGGGCTCCGGCCTCGCTTCGGATGCGCGCTTCAACCTTGAAGGCTTCAACAACGTGCTGGCCATTCGCGCAGAAATGGAAGGCATGTGGGGTGGCACCCCGCCGCCCGCAGACAAGTACTTCGACCTGTCTTACTTTGAACGTGCCCTTCAGGCAGCTGCATGACAACCCCTGTTCATTTCATCGGCGTCGGCAAGATGGGCTTGCCCATGGCGTTGCACTTCAAAGCTGCGGGGCATGCGGTCAGCGTCAGCGATACGAGTGAGGTGCGCCTGCAACTTGCCGGTGCGCAGGGTCTTGCGGTGGTTGCGGGTGACGCCGCCGTGGCCCAGGCCATGGCCCGCGCCAATGTTGTGTTCTCATCACTGCCCCATGATGCGGCACTGCTTAGCGTGACCACCCAGGTAGCGCTTGCGGCGCGGCACGGTGCAGTCTATGTGGACACCAGCACGGTGTCGCAGCAGGCCTCGGCTGAGGCTGCGCAGGTGCTGTCAGTTGCTGGTGTCCAGTACGTACGCGCCACGGTGTCCGGCAACAGCAAGATGGCTGAGGCTGCGCAACTCACCGTGATGGCATCCGGCCCGCGGGCGGCCTATGACGCGGTGCTGCCCCTGCTCAAGCGGCTGGGTGCCAGCCAGTTTTATCTGGGTGATGGCGAGCAGGCGCGCCTGATGAAGCTGGTGGTCAACCTGATGATTGCGCAGACCAGCGCCATGCTGTCCGAGGGGCTGGCTCTGGGCCGCAAGGGCGGGCTGGGTTGGCATGACATGTGGCAGGTGCTGGGTGCCAGCGCGGTGGCGTCGCCCATCCTCAAGGCCAAAGCGGTGCAACTGACTGAGCGCGACTTCACGCCGACCTTCACCGTGCACCAGATGATCAAGGACCTGGACCTGATTCTGGGTGCCGCTGAAGCGGTGCACGCGCCCCTGCCGCAAACCGCCCTGACGCACCAGCTCATGCATGCGGCCGTGGCTCAGGGCGACGGCCTGGAGGACTACGCCGCCATCATCAAGTCCGTCGAGCGCAGTGCCGGGCTGCCAACCCAACTGGAGTGACATCGTGAAAAGTTTTGTCTACAACGGTCAGGCCGCCCGCGTGGTTTTTGGGGCCGGCAGCCTGCAGCACTTGGGCCGCGAGATTGACGCCCTGGGTGCCACCCGCGCGTTGGTGCTGTCCACGCCCGAGCAGCGCGCGTCTGCCCAGATGATCGCCGACCTGCTGGGGTCGCGGGCCGCCGGTATTTTTGACCGGGCTGTGATGCATGTGCCCATCGAGACGGCGCGTGAGGCCCGCGACGTGGCCCGCAAACTGGGTGCAGACTGCGCCGTGGCCATCGGTGGTGGCTCTACCACCGGGCTGGGCAAGGCCATCGCGATGGATTCCGGTCTGCCCATTCTGGCCATACCCACCACCTATGCGGGCTCGGAGATGACGCCGATTTACGGCATCACCGAAGGCGGCCTCAAGAAGACCGGCAAAGACGTTCGTGTGCTGCCACGCAGCGTGATTTATGACCCCGAACTCAGCGCTGGCCTGCCGCTGGGCATGAGCGTGACCAGCGGCATCAACGCCATCGCCCATGCGGCTGAAGGTTTGTATGCGGTGGACAGTAACCCCATCATGGATTTGATGGCAAAAGAAGGCATGGCCCACATAGCGCGGTCTCTGCCAGCTATTAAAAAAATAGCAAATGACATGAATGCCCGAAGTGACGCGCTCTATGGCGCGTGGCTGTGCGGCACTGTGCTGGGCAATGTGGGCATGGCCCTGCACCACAAGCTGTGCCACACGCTGGGCGGCAGCTTCAACCTGCCCCATGCCGAAACCCACACCATTGTCTTGCCCCACGCGCTGGCCTACAACGCGGCTGCCGCGCCGCTGGCCATGGCGGGCATTGTGCAGGCGCTGACGGGTAGCCCATCAAACCTCAGTGCGGCGCAGGCCGTATTTGATTTGGCGCGGGACAACGGGGCACCGGTAGCGCTCAAAGATATCGGCATGAAAGAAGCCGATCTGGATCGCGCCTGCGACATTGCCATGCAGAACCAGTACCCCAACCCTCGGCCTCTGGAACGGGTGGCGATCCGGCAGCTGTTTCAGGATGCGTTTGAGGGCGCACGACCGGTGGCTTAGCGCGAAGTACCGGGCGGGTACCAAAATCGCCCAACTCCAGGAATGCCGGTGGATTTTCAATTGAAATCTTGAAGTTTTTGAAACTTTTGAATAAGGAAATGTGATGCCCCCGTTCAACCCCCCAGGGACAGCCATGACTGAGCCCACCCCAGATGACCAGTTTCAACGCATGACCGCAACCTGCGGTTGCGTAACACCCCGCCGCGGCTTTCTGGCCGGGCTGATGGCGATGGGGGCCAGCGCGGTTCTACCGGGGTGCGCCGGGCCGGCCAGCCCGGCGCTCACGCGCCACCGCATCGACATTCACCATCACCTGTTTTCTCCCGCCTATGTGGCCGAGCTGGCCAAGGTGAACCAGGCACCGCCGATTGTGGCGAACTGGTCAGTGGCCCGCACGCTGGACGACATGGACAAGGCGGGCGTGGCCACAGCCCTGCTGTCGGTCACCACGCCGCAGGTGGGCTTTGCCGACGGACCCAATGCACGCCGCATTGCCCGTGAGAGCAATGAGTGGACTGCCCGCCTGGGCCAGGACCATCCGGGGCGGTTCGGGTCGTTCGCCATGCTGCCCATGCAGGACACGGATGGCGCTTTGCGCGAGCTGGACTATGCGCTGGACGTGCTCAAGGCCGATGGCATTGGCCTGCTGACCAGCTACGGCGACAAGTGGCTGGGGCATGCGTCGTTTGCGCCCGTCATGGACGAACTCAACCGGCGCAAGGCTATCCTTTACACCCACCCCACGGCCGCGAACTGCTGCCGCAACCTGCAGCCCGACGTACCGCCAACCGTGATTGAATTCGGCACGGACACCACGCGCACCATCACCGACATCGTTTTCTCGGGCACGGCGGCGCGCTGTCCGGATTTGCG
>JANOAP010000431.1:0-14340 GCA_031411175.1 Rhodoferax sp.
CCCAAAGTTGCCGCTGAGGTCGCGGTACAGCACAAGGTTCTCGCCGAACAGGCGTATGGGCTTGGTGCTGCGGCTGTCGAATTCTGAGACACCGGCAATCGGCATCCAATAGCGCCGCAACAACGTCCCCATGGGTGTGCCCGGGCCGACGCGTGTAAGCAAGCGGTTCTGTTCTTCATTCATAGCGACTCTCTCCTTACAGCGCACTGGGCGCGTTTATTCATTAGGTCCATTCACACTAGGCGTCCGCAAGCCAAAACTCAGCCAGCACGCCATTCGCAAAAGGCAGCACCGATGCCCGTCCCTGCCGGCGTGCGGTACAACGGCTGGTAGTCATGCCACCGCAGCGGCAGGCCATGCAGTGCGCCTGCCGTTAGCACCCAGTTCAGGATTTCGGAAGAACCGGAGTTGAGCGCGGCGCGCGGGATGCTGCGCAGCGCCTCCGCGTCGCCAGAGGCAAAGGCGTCGATGATGCGGCGATCCAGCGGCTCGTCCACGACAAAATGGCTTAGTCCGCCCGAGGCGATGATCGCCACCCGTAATGGGCTGGCGCTCGCACGCAACACTTCCGCCAGCATCTGCCCTATGTCGTAGCAGCGCGCCGCAGTCGGCACGTTGGGCGGGAAGTAGGTGTTAAGCAGCAGCGGCACCATAGGGATTGCACGGCCACGGAACAAACGCTTGGCGATGAAGCCAAAGGCGTGGCCAAAGCCGGCCTTGCCCGGCGCATCAACCTGGGCTACCGTGGCGAGGTCGACGCCACGGTCCACCAGGCCAACAATGAGTTCGGCGGCCAACCCGGGATGGCCGGACAGTGTGTGGGTATCGTCCATCAGGTAGCCCTGCCCCACCTGGCGCATCCACGGTGGCGTATCGTCCTGGCCATACATGTCACTCATGCGAATCACTTCACCATGAAAGATGGCAACGGCCGGCTGGTTGCTGGGTGAGAACAACTCACCCTGATCGTCACCCACGACGATCACGGCGTCAGGTGCTGCGGCCTCCAATGCGTCGGCCAGGCGGTCCAGGGCAGCTTCGCAGAGTCTGGCTTTGTGCTCCAGGTGCTCGGGCGTGACGACGTCCGCATACCGCGGCCCCACGTCGGCCAGCAGCGCCGGGTAATCGACCCATCGGCCATCGGAAAGGTTGAGGCGCTTGTTCGCGTAGTCTGCCGCCGCGCGGTGGCTCCATTGCGGGCTATCCAGCGTGAGCAGCGGGGTGTGTGACGCGCCGATGCCTAGAACGATCTCTGCCATGGTGGGTATCCCGTTATTCAATCGCGCCGAAAGCGCGAATACAGCCGCGTGCAATTGCACTCGAAGATGTTCTCGCGATCCTTGTCGCTGAGCATCTCCATGGCTTCGATGACGGGCTTGAGGTCGTCGAAGGCACGCCCGGAGCGCGGATCAATGGCGCTGCCGGTACCCGGGTTTTCGGTGGCGAACAATACCCGCTCCGTACCCACCACCTTGAAGAGCAATTCGAGTGCGTCCTTGTCGTAAGTGGTGGTGTCGAAATGCAGGCGCTTCAGTTGCTCGTCGAAGAAGGTTTCCTTCTTGTGCACCGACCAGGCCCGGAAGCGGCCCATGTGGTACGGAATGGCACCGCCACCATGCGGAATGATGAGTTTTAGATTCGGAAAATGGGTGAAAACCTCGGACGATAACAAGGAGGTGATGGCGATACTTTCTTCATTGATGAACTTCAGCGTGTACGACAGGCGCGGCTCGCAACTGCCTGCCGAATGCACCAGCGCCGGGATGTCGAGTTCACACAACTTCTCGTAGAGCGGGTACCAGAACGGATCGCCCAGACCTGGTGGCGGCGCAGCGTCACCCTCCGTGGGGTCGGGGTTCAACAGGCAGCCGATGAAGCCTTGCTCCTTGACGCGGAACTCCAGTTCAGCAATGCAGTTAGCGGGAGAGTCGTCACGGTACTGGGGCAGACCAGCCACTGCGCGGAAACGCGTCGGAAACATCTGCACCGTGCGGTAGACCAAGTCGTTCATGTGCCGGGTCCAGATCGCCGTTACCTTGGCCGGCTTGACCGAGTGCATCTGCATGTAGGGGCGCGGGGACAGGAACTGTATGTCCGTTCCGACCTTGTCCATGATGTCGACGATGGTCTGCCCTGCCTTGCGCACCGACTCGTCGGGCAACGTGGGCGGAAACGCGGGGTTGGCACGGCTGGCGACCAGTTCCGCCATGAATTTGTAGCTCTCCGGTGGCACCATCACGTGCGCGTGTGAATCAATGATGAGTGGCATAGATTTATCTTTCAATGGTTTCAGAATTTGTAGACTTCCAGCGTGCGTTCGCCAGCGCGGATGCGGTCCAGAATGGCAGCCTCCTTGGCGTCGCGCGCTTGCGCTGCGCTCACCACCTCGGCGGCGCGGGCACGCGGGATGGCGACCACACCGTCGGTATCGCCCACGATCAGGTCACCGGCATGCACCGTCAGGTCGTCGAATAACACTGGAAAATTGATCCAGCCGCGCGCACCAAAATCCTTGCCGGTTCCGCGCATGCACAGGCCACGTGCGAACACCGGCAGCCCGAAGTCGGCCAAGATCGCGCCGTCGCGCACGCAACCGTCGATGACCAGGCCTGCCAGCCCTCGGGTCTTGGCCGCGCAGGACATGATCTCGCCCCAGTAACCGAAGTCATAGCCGCCGCTGACGTGCACCACCAACACGTCGCCGGGTTGCGCGACATAGATCGCGCGGTGTAACCACAGGTTGTCGCCGGGCGGCGAATGCACGGTAGCGGCAGGCCCGCAAAGGCGCATGGCAGGTGAAACGGGTTTGATGGCAGATGGCATCACGCCGATGCGGCCTCCGGCTTCATGCAATGTGGAGGTGGGCAGCAACGCAGCAGCCACAAGAACTTCGGCCGACGTGCGCTCAATGTCGCTGCGGATGGTCGGTCCGGTCGGTGTGCCGTCGTCCTGATTCATGGCTTTACCTCGCGCGTTTGCAACTGGTGGTAGCGGTGTTGGACGCGTGCATCGCGCAGACTCATGCCGCCGCGCACGGAGGCGCGGATCGCGTCCTCTGCGGCCTGGATTTCCTCAGCGGAGGTCAGCACTTTGTCCTCGTGTTCCTTAGGGATTACAACCACACCGTCGGCGTCGCCGCGTAGCAGGTCACCCGGCGAGACGCGTGCGCCGCCGATGGTCACCGGTATCTGTGTGGCCTCGACCTGCACGCGGTCCTTGCCGGTTCGCATCCAGCTGTCACGGCTGTAGATGGGATAGCCGAGCTCCAGACAAAGCGCCACATCGCGGTTAATGCCATCAATCACCGTACCGGCAATACCCTTGTGGTGCGCGAGTTCAGTCAGGATATCGCCCCACACGGTGACGTCCTCGCGACCGCCGTTGTCCAGCACGATCACACTACCGGGAGCCACGTCGTCGAGATAGTCGCCCACCGTGCCTGGCGGTGAGGCGGCGGGGCCGTAGAGCAAGGTCCAGGCGCGGCCCGTCATGCGGAAATCGCTGGAGCGTGGCTTGACTTTGTAGCACTGGCCCAGGATGCCGTTGCGGTCCAAGGCATCACTGAGGGTGGCGGTGTCGAGCTTTGAAGCGCGTTCGACATTGGGGTCGGTCATCTTCAATCTCCTGGTTGGCGCATCAGCGCAACATGTGTTCGTAGTCGGCGCCCATCACCGTACTGATGGGGGTGCCGGTAAGCAGTGCCTTGGCCATGGCAGCCTCGCGGCCTGCGATGGCTTCGGCCGCGTCCAGCACGCGTTCCACGTCGGCCGCTGGAATAAATGCCACGCCGCTTGCATCTGCGATGACGTAGTCACCAGGCTGCACGGCCACCTCACCAATCGTCACGCTCTGGTTGGTGAACACCTCGGCCACGCGGCCACGCGCGGTGCGCGCAGTGAGCGTGCGGCAGTAGATGGGAAAGTCATAGGCACGCGCCTCATCGATGTCGCGCACCGGGCCGTCGGCCACCACCCCGGCAACGCCCCGCAGCTTGGCCCCCAGCGTGAGGATGCCGCCCCAGCAGCCTGCATCGATGCCCGTGCGTTGCTCCACCACGATCACGTCACCGGCCTGCGCAAGCTCGATGGCTGTGGTGCCCAGGTGGCGGGGTGGTGTTCCCGCAGCGGCAGGTATCGCTTGGTCAACGGGGACCAAGCGTAACGTGACCACACGCCCTGCAATGCGGCGA
This sequence comes from Rhodoferax sp., assembly GCA_031411175.1. GTDB lineage: Bacteria > Pseudomonadota > Gammaproteobacteria > Burkholderiales > Burkholderiaceae_C > JANYCG01. The sequence goes on from JANOAP010000431.1 coordinate 4,190, forward strand.
TGCGTGGCGCGTTGCTCCAGTCCGCTGGCCACCTGGGCGCGCAGACCCAGCTTGTCCATCGCATCGGAAACAGCGCAACAGTCAAGGCGATTGAGGCGTTTGACGGGGTCGTCCATGTCAGGACTCCTTTGGCGCATAACGCAGACGGAGTTCGCGCTTGAGCAGCTTGCCGCTCGGGTTCTTGGGCAACGTATCGGCCAGGATCACGCGCTTGGGGATCTTGAAAGACGCCAGGCGTCCTGCGCACGCCGCGATAACATCCGCCTCGTTGAGCGTATGGCCCTGCTTGGCTACCACCACGGCGACCACGGCCTCGATCCAGCGAGGGTCAGGCAAGCCGATGACAGCCACTTCTGAGACGCCGGTAATGCCGTAAAGCGCCTCCTCCACCTCGCGGCTAGAGACGTTCTCGCCGCCGCTCTTGATCATGTCCTTCTTGCGGTCCACGACGGTGATGTAGCCCTCGTCATCCACGGTCGCCAGGTCGCCGCTGTGGAACCAGCCGCCATGGAAGGCCTCGCGCGTGCGTTCCTCGTCCTTGAAGTAGCCCGACAGCAGTTGCGGCGAACGATGCACGATCTCGCCGACCTCGCCCATTAGCACGTCGCACATGGCGTCGTCGACGACGCGGGTCTCGACATTGAGCGCCGGTCGGCCCGCCGAGCCAGCCTTGCGCAACTGGTCTTCCGGTTTGAGCACCGTGGCCACGGGCGCGATCTCTGTCTGGCCATACAGGTTCCATAGGCGCACCTGCGGCAGCCGGGCCTGGATCTCTTTGAGCACGGCGACCGGCATGATCGACGCGCCGTAGTAGCCCTTACGCAGTGCTGACAGGTCCGTGCCGTCGAACTGCGGCGCACGCAGCAGTGAAATCCAAACCGTGGGCGGTGCAAAAAGGAGTTGACGGCATTCGCCGCCAGCAGGGACAACAGGTTGTCCGCCGTGGGCTTGCCGGTAATGACGTTCGTGGCACCCACGTACACCGCAGGACCCAGAAACACATCGAGCTGCGCGCAGTGGTACAGCGGCAACGCATGCAGAATGCGGTCGTTTTCGGTGATCTCGGCATCCACCAGGCAGGTCACGTACTCGGAAATCACGGCCGCGTGCGTCAGCATGGCGCCCTTAGGTCGGGACTCGGTGCTGCTGGTGTAAATGATCTGCGCCAGTAGGTCGCCGGACAACTTGCGCTCGGGAGCTTTGCCCCAGGCCAGCAATGTGTCGAAAGTCGCCAGTCCTTGCACCGGCTCAGTCGGGTCTTCGCTGGGCAACCACACCAGTTCCCGCACCGCGGTGCCGCTGCTGGCCGCGCGCCCGAGGGCCGCAAAGCCGGAGTCCACACACAGAATGCTCGCGCCCGAGTGCTCCAGGATATAGCGGGCCTCTTCGGTGCTCAGCATGAAGTTGATCGGCACCAACACCGCGCCCAGGCGGGCCAACGCGAAGCGCAGCGCAGCGAAGGCATGCGAATTGCGCGCGATCACCGCGACACGGTCGCCGGTCTCCACGCCGTGGGCCGTGAAACCACCGGCCAGCCCGTTGCAAATGTCGTCGAACTCGGCGTAGGTCCAGTCAGTGGCACCGCAGCGGATCGCAAGCTTGCCCGGACTACGCATGCGGGTGCGGCGCAGCAGGTCACCCAGGGTCTGACGTGTTATATCAACATGCATGGAATTCTCTTTACACAAGGGGATCAGGCCGCGTCGATCACGGCGACCGCTTCGAGCTGCAGCAACATGCCACTCTGAAGGTCGTGCACCAGCGTGTGACGTGCGGGGCGGTCGTGCGGGTCAGGGAAACACAGCAGCCATTCGGCGTTGATGTGTTCACGCGCGCTGCTGTCCTTGAGGTAAACGGTCAGGCGCACGACATGCTCCAGCCCCGCGCCGCCGGCCTGCAGCAGCGTGCGCAGGTTGGCGAAGGCGAAGCGCGCTTGTGATGCGGCGTCGGCACCCAGCTTGCCGGTGGCTGGGTCTACGCCTGGAATGCCGGACGAATACAGCATGTTGCCCACGCGCGCACCCATGGGAATAGGCGCACCACCGTGGTTGACGCCAGGGACTTCAAGAGAACGGGGACGACGGGATAGCATGGTCAAAGACTCCGTGAAAGTGTTCAGGCCGCTACGCCCAGCAACCGGTCGATGAGCGGCTGGTTGCCCAGCAGTTCAACGCTGGGGCCGCTGTGCACCACCGCCCCGTGGTCCATGACCACGCAACGCTCAGAGCGCGCCAGAGCCAGGTCGTATTTCTGCTCCACCAGCACGATGGTGAGCTGGCCTTCGACGCGCATGCGCTCGATGGCATCGAGCATTTCTTCAACGATGAGCGGCGCAAGGCCTTCGACCGGCTCGTCGAGCAACAGCAGCCTTGGGTTGGTCATAAGCGCACGCCCCATGGCCAGCATCTGCTGCTCGCCGCCGGAGAGCTGTTTGCCAAAGTTGCCACGGCGCTCCCGCAGGCGCGGAAACAGGCCATAGACGCGCGCGAGATCCCAGTCGCCGCGCCGCGCCACGACACGCAGGTTCTCCTCCACCGTGAGCGAGGGGAAGACCTCGCGCTGCTGCGGCACCCAGCCCAAGCCGAGCCGGTTGCGCGTGTGCGTAGGCATGCTGTCGATGCGCTTGCCCGCCAGGTGGATCTCTCCGCCCTGGTGCGTCGTAAGGCCCATGATGGTTTCGATCAGGGTGGTCTTGCCCACGCCGTTGCGGCCGATCACTACCAGCGTCTCGCCGCGCCGTACGGACAGGTCCAGGCCGTGCAACACACGTGCGCTGCCGTAACCGGCGCTAACGCCGCGCAGTTCCAGCAAAGTGTCAGTTTCCAAGGTAGGCCTTTCGCACGCGCGCGTCTGCGCGCACCACATCGGGCGTGCCCTGCGCGATGAGCTCGCCGCCTGCGAACACCGAGACGCGCTGCGCGTACCGGAACACAAGGTGCATGTCGTGCTCGATGAACAGAACGGTGATGTCATCGCCCAGCGAGGACAACTGCTCGAACAGTGCGACGCCCTGCGCAGTGGACAGGCCCGCGGCCGGCTCGTCCAGCAGCAACACGCGCGGACGCATGGCGAAGGCCAGCACCACCTCCAATAGGCGTTGCTCGCCATAAGAGAGCGTGCGTGTGGGTCGCAACGCAGCACCCAGAAGGCCGAAGCGCTCCAGCAAGGCCTGCGCTTCGTCGATCTGCACCGTGCGCCGGCTGACGGCCCTCCAGGAGGGCCGTGCGGCACCATCGCGCTGGCACAAAGCCAATACCAGAGACTCCAGCGGGCTCAGCGTGGGGAACAGCGTGTTGATCTGGAACGTGCGCACCAGGCCCGCGCCCACACGCTGCTGCGGTGTGGTAGCCGTGACGTCGCGACCGGCGAGCCAGATCGAGCCACCCACCGGTTTCACCAGCCCCGTGACGAGGTTCACGAAGGTGCTCTTGCCTGCGCCGTTAGGGCCGATGACGGCATGCCGCTCGCCCGCGCGCAACGCGAAGTCCAGCCCGTTGAAGATGGTCAGGCCGCCATAGGCCATGCGCATGGCTCGGGTCTCCAGCACAGGGGCTACGGTGTTTGCGGCAGATTCCGAAACGCGCGCAGTGCTCATTGCACACCCCCGCGCATCCGTGCCAGCCAGCCGCCCAGTGTCGGTAGCATCCCCTTGCGAAACACGGCGACGATGAGCACCAGCAGCAGGCCGATCCAGAAGTACCAATAGATCGGGTTGAAGGCCGACAAGGTGTCGCGCAGCAGCATGAACACGGCCGCTCCGACAAAGCCGCCATACAACACTGCCGCACCGCCGATTACCAACATCACCAGCACATCAGCCGAGCGCGTGAAGGCCAGCACCTCTGGGGACGCGAACTGCGTTGTCTGCGTGAGCAAGGCACCCGCGATGCCGGCGATGCAGGCCGATATGCCGAAAGCCTGGGTGACGTCGCGCTCCACCGGCGTGCCCAGCATGACCATGCGGCGGGTGTTCTCGCGCGCCCCCAACAGCGCCAGACCGAAGGGCGACGTAACCAGCGCGCGCACCGCGAGGAAACACACGAACACCACCACCAGCGTATACAGGTACGCAGTGCGTCCCACCATGTCGAATCGGAATAGGCCGAGCACAGGGGCAATCGTTATGCCTTGCAAACCGTCGTCGCCACCCGTGATGTGGGTCGAGCGGTGCACGAAGTCAAACAGGATGAGGTTCAGGCCCAGCGTCACTATCAGCAGTCCGATGCCGTGAAGGCCACGCACGATGCGACCGGTGGCGAGCCCGGTCAGGCCCGCCAGCAGACCGGCGATCAGCAGGCCGCTGATGGGCTCCGTCCACCCGTACTTGCCCAGGAAGCCTGCCGTGTAGGCCCCGATGCCAAAGAAGGCGGCGTGACCCAGCGAGGGGATGCCGCGGTAGCCCAGCAGCAGGTCAAGCGACAGCGCGAACAGCCCCCAGATCAGGATCTGCGACAGCAGCACGAGGTTGCTGCCCGGCACGAAGAACAGTACGACCCAGACCGCCCAGAACGCGAGTTCCAGCGGCTTCCACCGGACGCGCTTTACGAAGAAGGCACGGAGGTCTCCGGGGTTTGCGCTTGCGGTCGTGCCCGTCATGGTTGCGCCCGTCCCAGCAGGCCCTGCGGCCGCCACATCATGATGGCCACGGTCAGCACGTAGATGATCACGCCACCGGCTTCGGGCACATAGTATTTACCCACAACGTCAGCCACGCCGATCAGCAGTGCGGCCAGCAGGCTACCCAGGATGTTGCCGAGGCCACCTACAGACACCACGATCAACACGTACACTAAATAGCGCAGCGGAAAGTTCGGGTCCAGGCTCAGCAGATTCGCCGACAACGCGCCGCCCAGCCCCGCCAGGCCGCCACCCAGTGCGAAGGTCCACGCGAATATGGCACCCGTGTTCATGCCACTGCCCGCTGCGGCGCGCCGGTTGTCCACGCAGGCGCGCACCATGGCGCCAAGGCGTGTGCGTTCCAGCCCGAACACCAGCACCGCCGCGATGATGGCGCCGGCCACCAGCAGGAAGATGCGGTAGCGCTCCAGCATCAGCCCCGCCACGGATGCCTGCCCACTAAGCCAGGGCGGCATGTTGACGGGCCGGAAAGATGGCCCCCATATATAGGCGACGGTGGATATGGACATGAACACCAGCCCCAGCGTGAGCAGCACCTGCGTCAGGTCGTCCGTGCCGTAGAAGTGCCGCAGCACCAGTCGCTCCAATAGCACCGAGAACGCTGCCACCACAATGAACGCAAGCGGCAGGCTGGCCAGGAACGGCAGTCCCAGGCGGTCCATGGCCGTCACCATGACATAGCCGCCCAGCATCGAGAAGCTCACCTGCGCCAGGTTGACGAACTGCATCATGCCCATCGTCACGGCCAGGCCGACCGAGATGATGAACAGCAGCACGCCGTAGGCCAGGCCGTTGAAGAGGACGGTGAGCAGCGATGCCATGGCAGCCGCCTTACTTTGCGGGGACCGCCTTGATGGTTTCGATCTCGATGTTCTCGATCACGCCACCGCGTTTCTCAGCGCGGCGCACGTATACGTTTTGCGTGATGTCGCCGTTGTCCTTATCGATCGTGATTGGCCCGCGTGGACTTTCGATGGTGCGGCCCTTGACGAAGGCCATGAACTTGTCGGGATCGAAAGTGGCATTGCCCTGCGCCGCAATGCCGTCGTAAATGAGGCGCATCGAATCCCATACCGCGACATTGCCCAGCGACAGGCGTGGAGACTTCCCAAACTGCGCTGCGTAGTCGGCAACGAACTGGCGGTTGAGCGGCGAGTCATGCGCTGTGGAATACACACCTGTGGTGATCATGCCCACAGCTGCGTCGCCAGCCGCATCGACCACGGACTCGTCCGTCATGTCACCTGTACCCAGCAGCCGGATGGCCGTGTTGTTTTTCAAGCCCGAGTCGGCATACGCCTTGAGAAACTGGGGCACCAGCTCGCCGCTGGGCATGAAGACGAACACGGCGTCCGGTTGCGCATCCTTGATGCGTTGCATATAGCTGGAGAACTCCGGACTGCGCACGGGAACACGGATGGACGCCGCTACCGTACCGCCGAGTTCGGAATAGGCCTTGTTGAACTGGGCTTCTGTATCGTGCCCCGGGCCGAAGTCGGCCACCACGACCACCGGCTTCTTGATGCCATTCTTGTACATCCACTGCGCCATGGGGCGCGCCGACTGGATCACGGCGTAGAAGTTGCGGACGAAATACGGAGACTTTTCACCCACGATGCCCGCCGTGCCCGCGCCGGTGATAAAAGTCGGCACCTTGCCCTCGGTCGCCAGCGGGGCCGCCGCCAGCACGTTGGGCGTGAAGTCCGGGCCGATCATGATCTGCACCTTTTCGCGCACGATGAGTTCCTGCACCAGGCGCTTGGCGACCTCGGGGTTGGGACCGGTGGTGTCGCGCTTGACCAGCTCAATCTTCTTTCCTGCGACCGTGGTGCCATTCTTCTGCTGGAATAGCTTGATCACGTTGTCGCTTAGCTGGCCGCTCAGGCCAGACGGACCCGAGTAGGTCAAGAGCAGTCCTATGCGGACTGTTTCCTGCGCCAGGACGGGGGATGCGAACGAGAGACTCAGGACGCCTGCTGCGGCGAGAACCGCAATGGGGCGAAGTAAAAACCTGTGCATGCTTGTCTCCTGGTGAGGGGTTCGTGGGCTGTTAAAGTCTATGCATTCTATATTGAATTCAATTTAGGATTCAATTAGTGTAAACCCTTATATTGAATTCAATTGTGAATGCAGCGTAGGTTTACACTTACTACGTTGCAACCCGTTGCGTGGCGATATAAGCCATTCCAAGACATGAACGCTGTCATTTCACCCGCCCCACCGCAAAAAGCGAAGGCATTGGAACGCACACTTCAGCATTTGCGTGCCAAAGTGATTTCGGGTGGCCTGATGCCCGGTGAGCAGATCCGCCAGCAGGAAATGGCGGAAGAATTGGGTGTCAGCCGAGTACCGCTTCGCGAAGCGTTGAATGTGCTGGCTGACCAGGGGCTGCTTATGCATCGCCCAAACTCGGGCTATTTCGTGGCCAAGCGCGCCCAAAACGAGCTAGCGCAGATCAGCCGCATGCTGCAACTGTTGGAGGACGAATTGGTCGGGTCCATCACATGGCCGGACGATGCGTATATCGCGCGCATGGTGGCGCTAAACGTAAGCATGCGCGCAGCGGTGACCTCGGCGGACTGGACGCCATTAATCAGCCTGAATCGCGAATTCCACCACCTCATGTTCGCACTGTCTCCCTACCGCCTCATTTTCGAAGAGGTGACGCGGCTGTGGCCGCTCGCCGACACATTCGTCTCGACAAAGATGTCGGCGCTGGATGCGCGTTTGCGCACCGTCGATGAGCATGACCGGATCATCGAAAGTCTTAGACGCCGCGACCACGCTTATTGCCTGGTCGTGATGGAAGAGCACCGCGCCAGCACTGCAGGTGGCCTGGTGGCTACGACACCGGCGCTACCCTCGATGCCGGATGCACCCTTGAAGGTTCGCACAGCAGGTTAACTTTCTGAAGCGACATAGACCTCGTCCCGGCGAACAATGGATACGCCGTCTGTACATTTGCGTCCAAGTTCAGCGAGTCCAGCTTGACCAGCGCAGGCCAACATCTCTCCGTTAGCTGCGCACGAAAATCAGTAAATCCGTGAAGTCATTTTTATCAGCGGCTCGCAGTGCGGCAAGATATTGAGCCCGCACCTCGTCGGCGTTGCCCAGACTTCCGCCATCGCCCCAGCTAAAAGCTTTCTGGCCCAGTTGCTTCAGCAATGCGTCGGTCATCATTCGTGAATGACGGCCATTTCCATTGGGAAACGGATGTATCCAAACCAGGGCATGATGAAATCGTGCAGCTAACTCGTCCGGCAGAAACGTTTTATTTTCGATCCAATATTTGGCATTGCCGAGCAGTTGATTCAGCTTCACTGCGACCACGGCCCAATCGCAACCAATGTTATTGTCTGATGCTCGAAACGTGCCCGCCCACTTCCAGGTTTTGTTGAACATCCTTCGGTGCAGCTCCCGGCAAAAGCTTTCAGACAAGACCTCCGCAACCTTGGCACGTCGGAGCCACTTGGTAGCCTGAAGAATGTTTTCCTGCTCCCAGTCATTCAACGCACCCTTGGTTTCAATGTGCCTCGGAATCAGTCCCGCATTTTCATCCGGGTCCAAAGGGGTCTGCCCGTCCTGCTCGTCGAGGTCTAGCGCCATAGGCCGGACCACTTCCCGCGCAGCAGTTCTTCAGCGCGACGGGTCACTTGCTTCTGGATACGCTCATCCGTGGGCCTCTGGTCTTCCAGGCTCATCGTGTGTGCTACCCCGTAGACCTCTTCCTTCGCCAGTTGCTTCGCACGGTCCTGCACCACCTCCGTCAGGGGCTTGCGTGGCACCAGGGCGTAAACCAGGTCACAGTCCAGACCTTCGGCCAATTTGCGTAGCTGACCGAGCGAGATGCGCTCTTCTGCTTCTGATTGTTCAGACTTATGCAGGTTGGAACCCGAGATACCCAAACGCCCGGCTTGTTGACGCTCTGTACGCCCCAGGGCTTCGCGGATTTCTTTCAGCCAGCCGCGTGACGGTGCCCGTTTCGCAAGAAGAACTCTATAGGGCATCAACGCTGCCTGAAGTTGCTCTGCCCGCAGATGGTTGAATTCAGAGGACATTTTGCTACCCTATAAAAGATCAATTTATATTTAAATGATAACCTAATAGAAATCATAAATAAACATATTGCTTCTAATTTATGAAGCAATTTTCACATGGCTGATCGTTTTCGTCCAAGAAAACCCACAGGATTTATACCTCTATCGCCTCATTTCTGGGCATCTGATATGCAGGCCTGCAAACCGGCCAAGCGCAATGTCTGCCTTGCAAGTTAGACTGGCAAAGCCAACTTCTAACGGAGACACGATGAACCCGCAACAAAGTGAAAGCGCTGCCAGAGCTCAAGCCGAAGCCTGGTCCCTGCCCCTGGACCAGATTGACGTGAGCAAGCCGCGCCTGTTTCAGGATGACACCGTAGGCCACTACTTTGAGCGGCTGCGCCGTGATGACCCGGTGCACTACCACAGCAACAACTTCTATGGCGGGTTCTGGTCGGTGACGCGGTACAAGGACATCATGCAGGTGGACACCAACCACGCCATTTACTCGTCAGACTGGTCGCAGGGCGGTATTGGGATTTTTGATGCGCCGATGGAAAACCGGTTTCAGATGTTCATTGCCATGGACCCACCCAAACACGATGAGCAACGCAAGAGCGTCAGCGCCATCGTGGCACCGGGCAATCTGGCGGCAATGGAGAGCACCATTCGCCAGAGAACCGCCACGGTGCTGGATGGCCTGCCGCGCGACGAGACATTCAACTGGGTGGAGCGCGTGTCGATTGAGCTCACCACGCAAATGCTGGCCACGCTGTTCGATTTTCCGTTTGAAGACCGGCACCTGCTGACCTGGTGGTCAGACTTGTCAACCTCGCCCTCGGGGCCGGGCCGCATGATTGAGTCGGAAGAAGCCCGCTGGGTTGAGCTGGGCAAGTGCCTGGCCTACTTCACCCGGCTGTGGAACGAGCGCGTCAACGCGCCGCCGGGCAATGATTTGATTTCCATGCTGGCGCACGCCCCGGCCACGCGCAACATGTCGCCGCGCGAGTTTCTGGGCAACCTGATTTTGCTGATCGTGGGCGGCAATGACACCACCCGCAATTCGATGACCGGCGGCGTGCTGGCCCTGCACGACCACCCGGATGAATTTGCCAAGCTGCGTGCCAACCCGGTGCTGATTGACAGCATGGTGCCCGAAATCATTCGCTGGCAGACGCCCCTGGCCTACATGCGCCGGACGGCGCTGGCCGATACGGTGCTGGACAACAAGCAGATCAAGAAGGGCGACAAGGTGGTGATGTGGTATCTGTCGGGCAATCGCGATGCCGAGGCCATAGACAACCCCAACCAGTTCATCATCGACCGGGCGCGGCCGCGCCAGCATTTGTCGTTCGGTCGATGATGAAATGGTTGGGGTTGTCAATCGCTTCCTCATCGCGGTTGCCAGACAGGTACCACAACACTACCTTGTCGCACTTCTTGATCTGCTTGCCGCCCAGTTCTGCGTCTTCCAAT
>JANOAP010000432.1:0-1548 GCA_031411175.1 Rhodoferax sp.
GCGGCCCTGGCGGGCCTGATGCAGCAATTGATGGGTGCGCTGGGCGGCTACAGCGTGGGGTTGGTGCCGCACCAGGGCTCGCGCAACCTGGGTCTGCTGATGCTGGGGTTCACGCTGTGTGCCCTCGCCGCGCACCTTCTACTGCGCCGCCAGCCACATCACGCCTCTATTCACCCACCGCCCACCGCCCGGCCAGGTTCTTGAGCAACTGCGTGATTGCCGCCAGCCTGCGGTTGCGCACATCAAGCAAGGTGCGCTCGGCGCTCAAGGCCGTGGCCTGCGCCGTCACAACATTCAGATAGCTCACGGTGCCTGCTTTGTACTGGTTGTTGGCAATCTCCAATGAGCGCTCGGCGGCCTTGAAAGCGTCGGCTTGCAGTGCAATTTGTTCTTCCAGGCTCGCGGCTATCACCAGGTTGTCTTCTACTTCCTGAAACGCAGTCAGCACGGTCTGGCGGTAGGTGGCGATGGCCTGGTCCGCGCTGGCTTTGGCTGATTCTTCGGCAGACTTGCGTGCCCCGCCGTCAAACAGCGTGAGTGCCAGTGCCGGGCCGATGGACCAGAACAGGTTGGGTGAGCTGATCAACTCGGCCAGCTCGGCACCCCTGAAGCCAGCGCTGCCTGACAGCGTGATGGCCGGAAAAAACGCACTTTGCGCGACGCCAATTTGCGCGTTGGCGGCGGCCACGCGTCGCTCGGCGGCGGCGATGTCGGGCCTTCGCTCCAGCAAATTTGCCGGCACCTGCACGGGTATGCCGGGGGCCTGGGGCAATGTGGCGGTGCGGGTCATGCCAAAGGCGCTGGCGGGCTTGCCCAGCAGCGTGGCCAGGGCATGCTCCAGCTGGGCGCGCCCGCTGCTGGCCTCCACTTGCTGTGCCTGGGTTGACTTGAGTTGAGTGGTTGCCTGCGCCACGTCAGCCGCGGAGGCAATACCGGCGGTGTAGCGGTTTTGCGTTAAATCCAGCGAGCGCTGGTACGCCGCCACAGAGCGCTCCAGCAACGCGATCTGTGACTCTGCTGCGCGCAACGAAAAATAGGTCTGCGCAAGAGTTGCCTGCAGGGACAGGCGAACCGCAGCGACGTCAGCCGCGCTGGCTTGGGCCCGCGCCCCGGCGCTGCTGATGGTGCCAGCCACGCGCCCCCACAAGTCCAGCTCCCAGCTGGCGCTGGCGCCGATGGAATACGAGGTGGCGGCTGGGTTGCTGCCAGCCGCCGTGCTGCCGGACGTGGCACCGTGTGAAGCTCCGGCGCTGGCTCCCAAAGTGGGAAGCAATGCAGCCCGGCTGCTGCCCAACGCAGCACGTGCCACCTGGTATTGCGCTGCGCTGGCCTTGAGATTTTCATTGCCGGTCACAACCTGCTTTTGCAACTCGTTCAGCATCGGGTCGTTGAACAGCAGCCACCATTCATCGGGTACGGCAGCTGCGTCCGGACGGGCGGCTTTCCACAGGCTGGATTCCTTGAAAGCAGCCGGAACCTCAACGGCAGGCCTCTCATAGCGCGGCGGTGTGGAGCACGCGGTGACCAGCAGGGCGACCATCAGCAGGG